>JAISQQ010000369.1 GCA_031274075.1 Accumulibacter sp. | reverse complement strand
CGCTGTGGGCTATTTCGCCCAAACCCAAAGAAGTTCCCGCCCGGGCCAGCACATCAATGATATCCAGCACCCTGTCCAGAACTTTGACGCCGCCGCTTTCGGGCGAACTTTTTTCCAGCATTTCCAGCATGATTTTCCAAAAAAATCACGGGCAGTTGCAAAAGGACAATTATTCCATTTTCAATTTCAAACTACATCCACACAAGAATGGCAATAATAGAGCTCAGGCCACGATCAATTCCCCGGGCGGCGGGGCATGGCGAGGAACGCAAGGGAGAAAGAGACGACGCCTCAAAGATTACCTAAAAATTTAATCGTGGTCTGTCCCCTATTACCCTGCGGTTTGTACCCCGAGTAAGGTTTGTACCCTGAGTACGGTTTGAATTGTAGTTTAAGATCGATTTTACATGCAATGCCTTGGGGCCGCCACGAATCATGGTGGATATCCTGGCTTTTTCATACATTCATCGCCGCTTCTCCCGGTTACATGGGAACTTGAGTCCGGTGATTCCGGCATCGCCGCCGACGCCGTTCGAGCGCAGGCGCCAGGCGTCGAGGCATGCGCCGTATCGCGCCGTGCTCGACTGGGGTAGAACGTGAAATGGGGAAATTCGATGAACGGGAAGCCGAACGCGCCTGAATACGCCTGCCTGGGTTGCGGAGCCTGCTGCGCCGCGTTTCGCGTCGATTTTCACCGCGAGGATTTGGCGGCTCCGGGGAAAGACGGCGTTCCCGAGCGGATGGCCGTCCGCCTGACGCCGACGCTGTATCGCCTGCGCGGCACCGACGACGCGCCGCCGCGCTGCGTCGGGCTGGAAGGTGAAATCGGCAGGAGCGCGCGCTGCTCGATCTACCGGCAGCGTCCCGGCCCCTGCCGCGACTTCGCGCCCTACGCGCCGCTCGGCATGGGCGAAGACGCCTGCGACCGCGCGCGGCGACGCCACGGCCTGCCGCCGCTCGAACCGTGACCGGCGGCTCGCGCACGTTGGCGCGTTCTGGTGTTTTTGCCGTTTATCCTGAAAACTTCAATTCAGGCACAACGACACAAGGGACATGACGAGAATCAACGCTTTCAAGCTCTCGCATAACATCATCCAGAAGGTGAATCACAAACAAGAAAAGGGTTGGGCAGCGGAGTCGAGAAGTGATTCAGAACGTTTCAGTGCCGGCGGCGGCTATTTTTACCTCGTCATTCCGGCGCAAGCCGGAATCCAGGAATTTGCGGCGCAAGCCGGAATCCAGGAAGTTTGACCAACGAACTGGATCCCGGCAAGCAAAGGGACGACGCCTCTGTGCCTATATCGACGCTCATGCCGCGAAGCGGGGCGCCCCGTATTTGAGGCGTCAAACCCAGGCGGCGTCATAGCGCAACACCGTTTCCCGCAAAAACGCGTCCAGCGTCGCGCGCAGGCCGGGAGGAAGCGGATTTTCCGCGCGCGGCGCGTGCTCGAGACGATTCAGTTCCTGCTCGATGAACGCATGAATCCGGGGCCAGCGCGGGCTGTATTCGGTTTCATTGGAGGACATCTTGATTTCCAGCAGGCGATCGATTTCTTCGAGCAAGGGCGCGTCATCCAGCACGCCGCTGGCCAGGTCGGCGAAGCGCATGGGCGCTTGTCCCTTGTTGGCCTCGATCCAGCGCACAGCGAGCAGGGGACGCAGCACATACAGGTATTTTTTCAGGCGCACGCTATCCGTTTGCAGATAGCCGCGAAAATTGTTTTTCGCCATGTGCAAATAGTGGCGATAGCCCTTGATGGACGAAAAATAATCCACCGCCAGCGCCTGCAGGCGGGACAGGGTTTCCGGCTCGGCGCGATAGACGATGGGCGAATCCAGCCATTCCAGCAATACCGGGTTGGAGCGCAGCAGGAGTCGCAGTGTTTTGCGCAATTCCCAGCCGTTTATGTCCAGCGCGTCGTTGATCGGCAGTTCGATCACATCGCGTCCGGCATCCACGGTGAGGTACCAGGACAGGCGATGCGCGTAGATGAAGCGCACGTCGTAATCGCTGTCCGGCGACGCAAAGCCCCAACCGCGGCTGCCGGATTCGCAGGCATAGAGCACCGTGACCTCGTGCTTGCGTTCGATATCGGACAGCGCGGCCAGGACGTCGGCGCGAATGCCGTCTTCAACCGGATGGGCGCTGCGAAGTTTGAAACGGGCGGGCATCGGGCGTTCCTCGTTTTATCGGCCAGGGTATGTCAAGCGACGCAAGAGTCGCCGCGACACTGGCTGACTTGCCGTGGCGGACAGGTACACGCCAAACGACTCACGTCATCGACGTGTAGCATACGCATTTTCCGGGTCATTGCTCCCTGGCGCGGAAAGGATGATTGATGATTCAGCAAGCGTAACTTGGACGAAGCCTGTAGAACCCGATGATTGTGGGCAGCAGGAAATCCTCGGCCTTGTTTCATTCAGCCCAGGCTGCCCGTGGCGTAATGTCCTTACGCTTCGGCTATGCGCCGAGGATTCCCATCATGCCCCTGTTCAGCGGTTTTTTGTCCATTCCAGGGCTTTATTGCGCGTCGGCATGCCTTGCGCCGCTGCGCCCGAAGACGCACTGGCACGCCGACGATGTTGCCGGTGCCGATGGTCGCCGCGAGCGAGGTCATCAGGGCGCGGAACGGCGTCAGTTCGCCCTTGTGCCCGGGGTGATGCCGCCGTCCCCGCCACATCGTCGCGAAGGCGTGAGACAGTTCCCGCCAGGGCAGGAAACGCAGGCCGACGGTCAGAATCACGCCGACGGCCAACAACAGGGGAATCAGCACGAACGGCCCCCAGACGAAGCCGTCGATGGTGCTTACCAGATTGCCGAACGATTCCAACATGCTCCCTCCGTGGTGGATTTGTCTCGAATCTCAAAGTCCCGCAAGGGTACGAGATTTTGCCGCGGACGGGAATACGGGGTTCAGAAGACAGGGACAGTGATATTTGCGGTCGCTTCGCGCCCGGTGATTGAACTTGATCCGTCATGTCATCTATCCTCCGATACCGCCGTCATTCCGGCGCAAGCCGGAATCCAGTTCGTCGACCTCCGGCGGCGAAGCCGTCGCAAGAAACACTGTCCTCTGTCTCTCTGGGAGCGCGGGGCATCAGCCCCGCAACAGCGCGGCAGTGTCATGGCGCGGGTCAAAAGCGGGGCGGATACCCTGCGCGCCCAGAGACGGTTCGGAGAGAGGCTTTCATGATGGGCTTGTGCAAGATGACGCGGCACTCGTAGTAGACGATGCGGGTGAACGGCTCGACGCTCGCGCGGGACGGAACGACGACGAGTTCGTACACCTTCACGGTCGTCCCGGCCTGATGCGGAGACCGCCTGCCTTTGGTTCAAACGGGAACCGGCCCGGCCCCGTCCGGTCGATAATGGACGGGGCCGGTTTCGGGACAGCAGGCGCAGTCATCGTTTTGTCATGAATCCGGTCTAGAGTGCTGGTGAGTAGAAATTTGAGTAGAAATTAGGGAGTCTCTCCGATCGCCCCGTTTTACCTCATTTTTCGGGGCCTCCCCTTGAGCGACAGACATTCGTGCCAGTCGCTTTTTTTTGTCAGGGACAGTTTCGCAGGGCGAACGCCATCCGCCGGTCGTACCCTTCCGAAGGCGAAGCCAGCGCAAATCTAAAAAATGCGCCGCTTTGCGCCGGAACTTACAATCGGCGGATTGCATCCGCCCTACAATGAGTGTGCGACCCCTGTGCGCATCGTGACGGTTTATCTTGATGATGAGGCAAGCGACCCATGAAACTCGAATTTGACCCTCAAGCCGACGCCGCTTATCTGGAAATCTCCGATGCGGAGATCGAGACGACACGGCAACTGGAACCCGGCATCATCTTGGACTATGACGCGAAAGGCCATATCGTGGGAATCGAAGTGCTTTCGATCAGCAAACGCAAAAGCCAGCCGCTCCCCAAAGCCGCCTGATTTTCACCCGCGGCGCTTGAAAAAGCCCGGTTTTCCGGGCTTTTGCGTTTCGTGCGCCGAGCAGCAGGCATGGGTCGAACTGAACCTGCGAAGCCCAACGATGATGAGCAAGGGGAAACCGCTACGACGCGAACGGGATCATCCCGCGCCCGACTCGATGATTCCTATTGACAAAAACGGCGACAACACATAGTGTTCCATTTGCGACATAAATGTTCCTAAACGAACATGCCTGTCGTGGCTGTCTGTTCGAAGAATGACGCGCGACGTCATCGTGAGGGGGGGCGATACGCCAATGGATTGATTCATTGGAAGTTTTTTCCTGTCTCAAGATACTCGCCAGCGCGGATTTCCCGGATTTTCAAACGAACTTTCAGGCGCAAGTGCAAGGTCCTGTCTTGGAAAGGCCGGTCATCGCCGGTCGTTTCATCGTTCTGTCACGAATTCTGTCCAGAATGAGCCGCGTGTTTTAAGACAGGAGTATGAATGATGGAAATTTTCGCAACGGCATTCGTATCTTTTTGGGGGGTCATATGAGTTACAGGAAATTCTTGATGTTATCGCTGACGGCGCTGGTGCTGTCGGCTTGCGGCGGCGGTGGCGGCGGTCATGGCGATTCGGATCAGCCGTCGACACCCGATCCGGTCAACCCCGGTCTGGTTGGCGGACCCATTGTGATTTCCCACCGGGGCGCCAGCGGTTATCTGCCCGAGCATACGCTCGCCGCGTATGAACTGGCGATCCAGATGGGCGCCGACTACATCGAGCCCGATCTGCAATTCACCAAGGACGGTCATCTGGTGGCGATGCACGACGACACGCTCGATCAGAACACCAATGTCGCCGATCTCTTCGCCAAGCGCAATGGCCACAACAACTATCCGGTGAGCGATTTTACCTTGGCCGAAATCAGGACGCTGACCGTCACTTATTCGGACGCCGGCACCGCAAAAGGCAGCTATCCCGGCTACACGCCGAGCGATGCCCGCTACAACGGTTTCGGGATTCCGACCTTCGATGAAGTGATCGAATTCGCCAAGGCGCAGAGCGCGAAGGTGGGCCGCGAAATCGGCATCTACCCCGAAGCCAAGCAGGCCGATCCGGAGATGGAAGACGGCATCCTGGCCACCTTGTCCGCCCATGGCATGAACAAGCCCGACAGCCGGGTATTCATCCAGTCGTTCAGCGAAGAAACGATTCGCAGCCTGCACGGCAAGCAGCAGGCGCAGGGCACAAAGGTTCCGCAGATCCTGCTGGGCGTGGCGGTGATGAAAGATGGTGTTCCCAAGATGGGGGTTTGGCGCGACCTCGTAGGCTGGAGCGACGATTCCATAGAAGCGCTCGATTTCTCCGAAGTGAAGAAAATCGCCGACGGCGTCAGCGTCGGTTTGGGCGATCCCTACTATACCGACGGTTTTCCGGTGACGCGCGAATTCATCGAACAGGCGCACGCCGCCGGGCTGAGGGTGCATGGCTGGACGTTCAGCCAGGTCGACGCCATCGCGGCGCAAAAGGAATACCGCGAGTATCTCGACATGGGCATGGACGGCATGTTCAGCAACTATCCCGATCTGGCGGTCCTGGCGCGCGACCAGTTCAAGGAGCCTATCCACAAATTCGTCTCCGATGGCCCGCAGGTCACTTCCCACCGGGGCGCCAGTGGTTATCTGCCCGAGCACACGTTTGCCGCTTACGAACTGGCGATCAAGATGGGAGTCGATTTCATCGAGCCCGATCTGCAAACGACCAGTGACGGCGTTCTGGTGGTCATGCACGACACCACGCTCGATGGGAACACAAACGTTACCACTAGCAGGTTCAGTAACCGTGGAGGGTCTTGCATTAACCCTAGCGACGATACTGATCGTGATGGGGTTTGCTATTACGTTAGCGATTTCACCCTAGCCGAAATCAGAGAGCTGACCGTCACTAATTCGGACGCCGGTACTGCGGAAACCAGCTACCCCGGCTACACGCCGAGCGATACCAGCTACAACAGTTTCAGGATTCCAACCTTCGACGAAGTGGTGGATTTTGCCAAGGCGCAGAGTGCGAAGTATGACCGCCCGATTGGCATCTATCCTGAAGCCAAGCAGGCGGACCCGTTGATGGAAGACCGCATCCTGGCTACTCTCGCCACCAAGGGCCTCCCCTCGACCGACGTCCCGGTCATCATCCAGTCGTTCAGCGGGGACACGATCAAGAGCCTGCACGACAAACAAGTGGCGCAAGGCAAGAACATCCCGCAGATATTGCTGGGCTTGCCGATCATGGACAACGGCATCGCCAAGATAGTTTTGACCTCCCAGACGACTCTGCCCGTTGATGGCACCGTGCCCAATTATGGATTTCCCATTGTGAATCTGGCTACCGTCAAATCCGTTGCCGATGGCATCAGTCTTTCCATCGACACGGCTAGTCTCGGTCTGCCAATGAGCAAGGAGTTCGTGAAGCAGGCTCACGACGCGGGTTTGCTGGTTCATGCCTGGACTTTCAACAAGGTCGATGCCTTCGCCGCCGCCGAGGAGTATTACAACTACCTGGACATGGGCTTGGACGGCTTTTTCAGCAACTATCCCAACTTGGGCGTCATGGCGCGCGACTGGTTCCTGCGGCAGCAATCGTCGAACTGACGCCGCTCGTGGCCTGTTGATTCCGGGTGGGCGGCCAAGCGCCGGTCCGGATCGAAGAAACAGGAACCGCCCCTTCGGGGGCGGTTTTTTTATCCGGAAACCCGCGCGCGGAAGGTGAATGCGCGATGGCTCGATCCGGGCCTGCGAAGCCCAAGGTTCCGAATGTCGGGCTTCATTTTTCAGATCTTTTTTCAGATCTTGCTGAAGCGTTTTACGTTTGAGTGCAGGCGAGGACTCTCTCCACCCCGTCATTCCAGCGCCAGCCGGAATCCAGGAATTTGAGGAACGAACGGGGTCCCGGCGATCAAAGGGATGAGGCGCTTATACACATCAACGTTCATACGATGAACTGTGTCAGTCCTTGATCCAAAGACGTTCCGGGAAGTTGTTTACGATCTTCTCTCTGGGAGTGCGGGGCACCAGCCCACCTTGGTATTGGCGTACCCCGTAGGGCGGGAAAGCGCAGCGCCTCCCGCCGGTCCTTTTCACGGCGCAACGCGCCGCACGATTCAAAGGCTGCCGAATAATAGAAGCGGCGGCTGCGCCGCCGGAGAGAACGACCGGCGGGAGGCGCTGCGCTTTCCCGCCCTACCGAACCGTCGCTGTTTTCACGCACACAGGTCGACTGTGCGTTCAAGAGAAGATCGCAAACAGCTTCTAAGTCAGTTTGCGAGGACATACAAAATATTGTATGGTCCAGGCATGACCGATTCCAAGCCCGTCGAGTTCCAGGGTAGGAGTAGTTATGATGAGCAAGCAACGATTCGCCAGCGTTTGGGACGCGATCGAGGACACTGCGGAAGAAGCGGAGAACATGAGGCTGCGTTCCGTCCTGATGACGGCACTGAAGAACCACCTCATCCGCACCGGAATGAGCCAGGTGCAGGCTGCCCGGCTTTTGGGCGTGACCCAGCCGCGCGTCTCCGACCTGATGCGCAGCAAGATCGACCTGTTTGCCTTGGATGCGCTGGTAAACATGGCCTCCTCCGCCGGGCTGCGCGTCGAAATGCGGGTGCTCGAAGCCGCCTGAGCCTCCCGAAAAGGCGCGGGCCGCCCGCATCCAGTAGACAATCGCAGGGCGGGAAAGCGAAGCGCCTCCCGCCGGTCGTTCTTTCCGGCGGCGGCGCCTCTATCATTCGGCGGCCTTTGAATCGTGCGGCGCGTTGCGCCGTGAAGGGGATTGGCGGAAGACGCTGCGCTTTTCCGCCCTACGGGGGCGCCAACGCCCTAGTGGGCCGGTGCGGAAGTGCCGCAACGGCAAAAAAAAAGCACACCCGGGCGCGAGGCTCGGGTGTGCACGGCATCAATCTAGCTCTTGTATGTCGGATCGCTTACTGCTGTGATGGGCTCTATAAAGGCCGTGAGGTTGTTCAACTGGCTGATGAAGCTGGGGCTGCCGCCTTGTCCAGTGGTGTTGATGCCCGTCTGAACGGGCTTGGGCGCGTCGGTGTAAGGCGGCATTGCGGGCATCTGGGCCGCCGCCGAACTGTAGGGCGAGGTATCAGTGATGTCGCCCACGTGCCGGCTCATGTACTCCTTGCCGAGGTACGGCGTGCTGTCTCCGTTCCGCGTATAGGGATTGGTATAGTTGGTGATGGTGGCAACCCAGTAGTTCCTGTCGCCCAGGTCGCTGACCGTCGTATTGGTCTGCTCCTCGGTCCTGGCCGGTGATCCCTTCACCGCGTTTTCCCAAAGATGCGAGAAATTCACTTCGCCTCCGACCGAGAAGTATCTGGGCAGAGCCCGCTTGCCCGTGACGTTGAGCGGTGAATTGGCCACCATCGCGGCGATATCCACGTTCGGCAGATTTTTCAACCGGTCCAGCGTGGTACGCCGCCCGCCGGTGGCGGCGTTTGCTGATGCGCCGTAATGGCTGGGCGTGTTGCGCCAGTCGTAATCGAAGTAATATGCGCCGTTCCAGATGTTGGTGCCATAGCGATGCGGGAAGCGCGGCCGGTTGGTACCCAGTTCCACGACCCGTGGGTGCGTGTTGCCCAATATGCTTTCCGGGTCGCCGTCCGGTCTAGAGGAAGTGATTGACCTCTGATCGTTTCTCAACGGGCAGCTATCCAGCCAGTCGAGCGCGTCCTCCAAGCCGTAGAGATACTTCTTGTCGCCGGTCAGCCGGAAGTAGTCGAACAGCAGGTCGATGTTGGCTGCTGTGACGGCCGGACACAGCCCCCGCGACTCATAGCCGCGCGCGCCGGCCGGCGCGCCGGCGGGACGCAGCACGCCGTAGGCGTCCAGCGTATCCGCCGAGAGGTGCTGCAAGCCCCAGCCCGCCTGCTTCACGCAGGGAATAACCTCACCAAACCTTGTAACGGTAGCGCCATCAACTGCGGGATCGTAGCGGTACATGATCCGGTGCACGCAGTCCATGGCGGCCACGGCGGACGCTTTGAGGCTCATGTCCCCGAGGCCGAGGACGCAGAGCATCAGGAACTTGATGTTCTCTGTGATCACGTCGTCGTTGAAGGTCACGAAGTTCGTATAGTCGCGGTCTTCCATGCCGCAGAAGATGCCGGTGTAGCCGATACCAAGTCCGCCCGGGCCGTGGGAAAGAAAATCGCCGTTCTGGTTTCCGGCCTGGAGATGCGTCCAGTTCGGCCCTGTCGGCGGCCAGTTGGGCGCGGGCATCGCCTGGGTGGCGTTGTACGCCCTCGGGAAGCGCTGTGACCAGCCGCCGGCGGCGATGCCGGTTTTGAATTGTGAGTCGAGCACGAAGGCGATGGCCTTGTCGAGCGAAGCCTTGAAACGCGGGTCTTGCTTTTCCAAGTACATGCGCAGCATGAATTGCGAGGCATTGGCGGTGGTGGCGTCGTCGAAAGTGGCGTTGCCGTAATAGTGCTGGAATTCCTCCAGCCGCCAGCCGTTGATGCCGATCGTTTCGTACCAGCGCTTCAGCGAGTCTTCGCCGGCGAAGTCGTAGATGTAATTCCAGCCGCCTGCGGGGTGCTGCGCTTCAACCAGTGCCAGCGCGGTGTGCTCGGCCGCCTTGTAGAAGGTTTCGTCGCCCGTGGCGTGGTAGGCGTCGAGGATGGCGTCACCCACTTGTGGGGTGGCGGACTGCATCCAGCACATCGTGGGGTAGGCTTGCATTTCACCCCAGCACTGGGTCCTGTCGGAATCCAGGTAATTCCATACATACCCGCCCCGGTACGAGACGTTCTCGTCCATGTAGGTGACGGCGCGCCGCATGGCGTCCTTGGCCGCGGCCCTTACCGGATCGGGATCGATGGGCTGGGTCGGATCGACGACGGGCGGCGCATCATCGCCACCCCCCCCCCCCCCCCCGCAGGCGGCCGTAGTCATCGCAATGGGTACCAGGATGGATGAACCGAGAAAAGTTCTGCGTTTCATGATTTTTCCCTCATTTCTGTGTGTAGTCGGATAGCGCCATACCGGATGGCGGATTCACCAGGCAAGGCACAGGGTCGAGACCTGGCTGGCGAGTAATATACGACAACGACGATAAGGGTTCAATATTTTTTGGAACGGCATTCCATTTTTTCGTTTCCGAATGAACGGAGCTTGTGTTTCCGATACAACGGCCTTTGAATCGTACGGCGCGTTTCCCGTGCCAGGGATCAGGTGTCAGATGTCAGGTATCAGTAATTCTTGCGGGCGCGAAGCGCCCGATAGGCGGTGCCGTTTCCGCGCGCACGGGTTGACTCATGGAGATCGTGCGATGTCCCAGGCGAAGCTCAAAAATCTTGGGGACGCCGATTCCGGATATGGCACAATGGGTATTTTGAATTGGGACGCGCCGTAGCGGGCGTGATCGCTTGCGCGGCGAAAACGGGTCATGGGAGAGGGGTGGCAGGTGGTCGATGGGAGGGTTTTGGCCGGCTGGGGCCGGGGTTTTTCGGCGGGAGCGCGCTGATGGTTTGGCCGGGGGGTTTTCCGGGTGCCGCGCGCTTCCTGGCGGAAAGATTGTTCCCGTGGTTCGAGCGCGCCGCGGTGGTGCTGCTGTGCTGGCAGGCGGCCGGGCTGGCGTGGTGGCTGTTCGCTCCGGCGACGGATGGACCGATGCCGACGCCGCCCCGGCCTTCGCCGCTGCATGCCGAATCCCGCGACGCCTTCCTCGGCTGGTTCGGGAGCGAAACCGCGGCCGACGCGCCGGCGGCGAGCGACTATGCGCTGATGGCGGTGATCGCCGGCCGGCGGGACGGCGTGGCCCTGCTCAAGGGCAGCGACGGCAAGGGCATCGCGGTGCGCACGGGAGATTCCGTCGATTCCGGGAGCCGCCTGCTTTCGGTCGCGCCCGACGGCGCCACGATAGAACTCGGCGGCGCCCGGCAAGAGATCAAGTTGCCGCAGGCGGAAGCGCGCGCGATGATTTCCGGCGCCAATGCCAGCAATGCCAGCGCCGGTGGCGGCACCCCGCCAAGAGCTGCCACTGCCACGTCGGCGGCCGCGCCGCCGGCGAACGCGATCCGCATAACCCACGGGCAGATGATCGCGGTGATGCGCGGCGGCAACGTCGCCGGCTGGGACAAGGGGCTGTCCAACGCGCCGGACGGCGGCATCCGTATCGACCAGGTGGCGGCGCAACAGTTTGCGCAGTTGCTGCAGCTCAAGGACGGCGACGTGCTCAAGCGGGTCAACCAGCGTCCGCTCGCCCAGCTCGCCGACATTTCGCTCGTTTTTTTCCACTTCGGCCAGAGTCCCTCGGTGACGCTCGAACTCATCCGCGGTGGCGTTTCCATGACCCAACGCTACGATATCCAGCCATGAAAAAATATTCCCTCCGCGTGTTGCTGTGCATCGCGCTGTCCGGGGCCGGCCTGACGGCGGCGCGGGCGACGGACGACGCGGTGACGCTCAATTTCGTCAATTCCGACATCGAGTCCACGGTCAAGGCCGTGGGCCTCATCACCGGCAAGAATTTCGTCATCGATCCGAAGGTCAAGGGCACGATCAACATCATTTCCAACCAGCCGGTGGCGCGCTCGCTGATCTTTCCGATCCTGCTCTCGGCGCTGCGCCAGCAGGGGATCACGGCGGTGGAAAACGACAGCATCGTCAAGATCATGCCGGACGCCGACGCCAAGACCCAGGCGCTGGAGGTGTTTACGCGCAAGGGCCGGGCGTCCGGGGACCGCGTCGTCACCCAGGTCTTTCCGCTGACCCACGCCTCGGCCTCGCAGTTGGCGGCGTCCCTGCGGCCGCTCGTTTCCTCGAACAATTTCTTCGGCGCCTACGCCGGCGGTAACACCATCGTGGTCACCGATTATGCCGACAACGTGGCGCGCATCGGCCAGATCATCGACAACGTCGACCAGCCGGCGGCCAGCGACATCTTCCCGATCCGCATCCGCTACGCGTCCGCGCTGGACGTGGCGCAGACCATCGGCCGCCTGATGCCCGAGGTCTTCGTCCAGGGCGCGCCGTCGCCGATGCCGACCCCCGAAGGGGTCAAGCGCACGGTGATCGTGTCCGACGTGCGCAACAACCAGCTCCTGGTGCGCAGCCAGGCGGCGGCGCACGGCGCGCAGATTCGCGCGCTGGTCGCCAGCCTCGATACGCCGCCGGCGTCCGGCAGCAACATCAACGTGGTCTATCTGCGCAACGCCGACGCCGTGGCGTTGGCCGACACGCTGAAGGGAATCCTGACCGGCAGCGGCGAGGAAGCTTCCTCGTCGGGCTTTTCGGGGTCCGGCGTTTCTTCCTCGAGCTCCGGCCTGACCGGCTCGGGTTCGAGTTTCGGCGGAACGGACGGCAGCGGCACTTCCACCTCGAGCACCAGCTCGCAAACCTCGATGCTGTCCACCGGCGCGTCGCAGTCGGGCAGCGGCGGTGCGCGGCGAGCGGCGGGCGTCAGCGTCGAGGTCGCCGGCGCCACGGTGCTCATCCGCGCCGACACCGCGACCAACGCCCTGGTGATCACCGCGCCGGACCACGTCTACAACAACCTGCGCGCGGTGATCGACAAGCTGGACGTGCGCCGGGCGCAGATCTACATCGAAGCGCTAATCGCCGAGGTCAATGTCTCCCGGAGCGAGGAACTGGGTGTGCAGTGGGCCGTCGCGGGCACCGACGGATCGCTGTCCGGCGGCGCCGTTTCCAACATCAGCCCGACGGCGACCAACCTCGGCGCGCTGTATTCGGGCTATCTCTCGGGGGTGATGTCGATTCCTTCCACCTTCAGTTTCGGACTGTTCAACGGCAATTTCGGCGTGCTGGCCACGGCGCTGGAGAGCGACGGCAACGGCAACGTCCTGTCGACGCCCAACCTGCTGACGCTCGACAACGAGGAGGCGCGGATCATGGTCGGACAGAACATCCCGATCCTGACCGGTTCCTACACCACGGTCTCCGGCAGCACCAGCAACCCGTTCCAGACCGTCGAGCGCAAGGACGTGGGCATCGTGCTCAAGATCAAGCCGCAGATTTCCGACAGCGGTTCGATCACCCTGACGGTCGCCCAGGAAGTGTCGAGCGTCGACAACTCGGTCGACACCAGCGGCGCCGGCCTGGCTACCAAGGTCCGCCAGATCGACACCAAGGTGCTGGTCGACGACGGCCAGACGATCGTTCTCGGCGGCCTGATCGAGGACAAGGTGACCGAATCGAAGTTCAAGGTGCCGCTGCTGGGCGACATTCCCTGGATGGGCGGTCTTTTCCGCTACGAGATACACGATCGTTCGAGGGTCAATCTGATGGTCTTCCTGCGCCCGACCATCCTGCGCGACGCGAAATCGAGCCAGGGCTTGTCGTCGGAACGCTACGAATACCTGCGCGCCGAGCAGGAGAAGTTCGCGGCGCCGGACGGCGACCCCCCCGTGCGACTGCCGCCGCGAAGCGCGCCGGCGGAGGCGCCGGTAGATGCGCCGGCGGAGACGGAGACCGGCGAGGCCCCCGCCGCGGACGCCGCCAGCTACCTGCCATAAGCCTGCCATGAGCCCGTCGATCGTCACCTACGCCTACGCCCGGGAATATGGGCTGTTCGACGCCGGCGAGGCGGACGGCGTGCGCAGCGTGCTGTTTCGCGCCGGCGGCGATCCGGGCGCCTTGAGCGAACTGCAGCGCCACTGCGCGCAGCCCCTGGACGTGCAGGTGCTCGATTCCGACGCCTACCAGGAGCGCCTGGCGCGGGCCTTCAACGGCGGCGGCGCGGGCGCGGCGAGCATGGTCGACGACCTGGCGGGCATGGACGATCTGGCGAACCTGCTCGAAGAGATGCCGGAACTCGAGGATCTGATGGACGCCGAGGAGGACGCTCCGGTCATCCGGCTGATCAACACGCTGCTGGCGCAGGCCCTGCGCGAAAACGCCTCCGACGTGCATTTCGAGATGTTCGAGACGCGGGCGACGGTGCGTTTCCGCGTCGACGGGCAATTGCGCGACGTGATCGAGCCCAAGCGCGGCCTGCACGCGGCGATGGTTTCGCGCGTCAAGGTGATGGCCGGGCTGGACATCGCCGAGAAGCGCCTGCCGCAGGATGGGCGGATCGCCCTGCGCATCGCCGGCAGGCCGGTCGACGTGCGCGTGTCCACGCTGCCCGCCGGGCATGGCGAGCGCGTCGTGCTGCGCCTGCTCGACAAGTCGGCCGGCCGGCTCGAACTGGAAAGGCTCGGCATGCGCGCGGACACCCTCGGGCGCCTGAAGCAGTTGCTGCGGCAGCCGCACGGCATCCTGCTGGTCACCGGGCCGACCGGCTCGGGCAAGACGACCACGCTGTACGCCGCGCTCTCGGGCATGGACAGCCGCAGCACGAACATCATGACCGTCGAGGATCCGATCGAATACGATCTCGACGGCGTCGGGCAGACGCAGATCAACACCCGCATCGACATGAGCTTCGCACGCGCCCTGCGCGCCATCCTGCGCCAGGATCCGGACGTGATCATGATCGGCGAAATCCGCGACCGCGAGACGGCGCAGATCGCCGTGCAGGCATCCTTGACCGGCCACCTGGTGCTGGCCACGCTGCATACCAACGACGCGCCGAGCGCCATCACCCGGCTGGTGGACATGGGCATCGAACCGTTCCTGCTGGCGTCCTCGACCATCGGCGTGCTGGCGCAGCGCCTGGCGCGCCGCCTGTGTCCGGATTGCCGCCAGGCTTATCAGTCGGACGCCTGTGAAATGGAGCTGCTCGGCCTCGATCGGCCCTGCACGCTCCAGCGGGCGGTGGGTTGCGCCGAATGCAACCACACCGGCTATCGGGGGCGTACCGGCCTCTACGAACTGCTGCTGGTCGACGACGCGATCCGTTCCTTGGTGCATCGGGGCGGCAACGAGCAGGACATACGCGAGCGGGCGCTGGAAAACGGCATGCTGTTGTTGCGCAGCGACGGCGTGGCCCGCGTGCTGGCCGGCGAGACCACGCTCGACGAAGTGCTGCGCGTGACCCGGGAGGGATGAGCGCGATCATGGCCGCGCCGCGTTTTTCCATCCTGCGCCTCAGCCTGCCGCCCGACGAGGCGTGGACAGAACTGGCCTGGATCGGTTTTTCCGCCGGCTACGCCGTGGCCGGGAGCGGGGTGAGTCCGCTGGCGGAATTGCCGGCGGCGGATGAACTGGAAATTCTCCTGCCCGCCTGCCGCGTGTCGATGCATCGGCTCGAATTGCCGGTGAACGCGGGCAAGCATCTCGACGCCCTGGTGCGGCAGGCGCTCGAAGACCGGCTGCTCGGCGACCGGGACGACGCGCTGGCCGTGCCCGGCCCGCCGCAGGGAACCGAGCGGCGCGTCTGGGTGTGCCGCCGGAGCTGGCTCGAAAGCGCCCTGGAACGCCTGGCGGCGGCCGGCCACTACGCGGCGCGGCTCATCCCGGAGTACGAACTGCTGCCGGAGCGCGAGGACGCGGCGGTGCACGCGGCGGCGGCAGGCGGGACGATCTTCCGCACCGTTTCCGGGCTGTTCGGCATCGTCGGCAACGAAGCGGCGCTGGCGCGGCTCGCGCCCGGAGAAACGCTCCAGCGCGTCGAAGACCTCGCGCGCCGGCCTTGCCCGCCCGATTGCCGCGGCCTGCCCGCGGCGCTGGCGCGCTTCGCCAGCCAGCGTCTCGATTTGAGGCCGCTGCGCGCGGCGGGCGTGCTCTTGGCCGTTTCGGCCGCGCTGGCCCTGCTCGGCACGGCCGCGCACTGGCGGCATCTGGAAAACCGCGTGGCGCGCCTGCAGCACGAAATCCGGCAGACCTTCGCCGCCGCCTATCCCGGCACGCCGATCATCGATCCCATCCTGCAATGGGAAAGCAAGCAGCGCGAATCGACGCAGGCGCGGGACGACGCGCTCGATACCGCCGTCGCCTTCGCCGCCCGCCTCAAGATTCCACTCAGGCCGCGCGCCGTCGAAGTCAGCGAGGCAGGCGTGCGCCTGACCTTGACCGACAGCGACGCCGCGCAATTCAAGTCATCGCTCGAAGCGCTCGGCAAGCCGGAACAGATGCCGGCCGGTCCCGGTTTCACGCAGTTCAACTACCGCCTAGAGCGGGAACAATAGGGGGTTCGGGTCAAGTGTTCAGAAGACAGAAGACAGAGGACAGAGGACTGTCCAAAATGCGGCGCTTTGCGCCGGAGGTTTACGACCGGCGGAGGCATCCGCCCTACGAAGACCCGTCATGTTTCAAGGGCGGTGGCGGTTATGCAATCGTTCCAGGAGTTTATCGCATGAACATTGAGACAAGCATAAGCGCGTCGTTCCGGCGCTCAGAAGACAGAGGACAGAGGACTGTCCAGTCACCGGGCGCTTCGCGCCCGCAAATATTACTGTCTTCTGTCCTCTGTCCCCTGTCCTCTGGATAAGCATCGTGCCGATCCAGCAGAAATTAGGGCAGTGGTGGCAGGAGCGTTCCGGACGCGAACGCCGGATTCTCGCGGCATGGCTGGCGGCGGTGGCCTTGCTGGCGCTGTGGTTCGGGGTGTGCGCGCCCTTGTTTCAACGCATTGCCGCGCTGGAGAAACGGGTTCCCGAACTGGAGATGCTGCTCAACCGCATGCGCGCGCGGCCGTCCGCCGGAAAAAGCGTGGCCGACGCGGCGGCGCGGCCGGGTGGCGAGGATCTGCGCAGCGTGTTGTACGCCCAGCTTGCCGAAAGCGGGATCAGCGCGGAACTGCGGGCCTTGTCGCCGACGCGCGTCGAGATGCGCCTGCCGGAAATGCCGGTGAAGGAGGCGCTGGACGTGCTCGACGCCATGCGCCAGCAGGCGGGCGCGCGCGTCGCGGTGTTCGGCGCGAGGAGCGACGGTTCCGCCAGCGGAACCGCGCGGGTGGTCGTCGAACTGGAGAGCGCGCCATGAAACGCCGCTTGCCCGTCTCGTGGCGGACGCTCCTGCTCGTCGCCGGCGTCTTCATCCTGGCGCTGGCCGTCCGTTTGCCGGCGAGTCTGGCGACGCTGCTCCTGCCGCCGGAAATCCAGCTCAGGGAAGTCGAAGGGTCCCTCTGGAATGGCCGGGCCTCGGCGGTCGGCGTGGGCGGCATGCTCGTCCAGGAGCAGGCGTCGTGGAACTTCCTGCCGCGGGCGCTGCTGGAAGGGAAGCTGGCCTGGACGGTCGGCGGCCGGCTGGCCGACCGGACGAGCCGGCTCGAACTGGCGATTCGCCCCGGGGGCGTGGAATTGAACGGGGTCAGCGTGGCCTTGCCGCTGGAACCCTTGGCCGCGCTGCACGCGCAACTCAAATCGGCGCAGTTGGGCGCCGTGCTGCGCGTCAGCGCGAAAAACCTGGACTTGAGCGGGCGTTCGCCGATGGCGGCGTCGGTGGCGGTCGAACACCTGTTCACGGCGCTGTACCCGCAGGGGGATCTGGGCAATTACCGGCTCGATTGCAAGGCCGACGGCGCGGGCCGGGGCGACTGGCAGCTCGCCACCGTCAGCGGCGTGCTGCGGGTCAGTGGAAAAGGGACTTTCGACGCCGGCCAGTCCAAAGTCAACGGCCAGCTCAACCTGGCGCCGCAGTCGCCCTTGCCCGGCCTTTCTCCCTTGCTGGCGTCCCTGCCCAAGGCCGGAGAGGGGTTCGTGGTGAGGTTTTAGAGGCTTTCTCCCTGGGAGCGCGGGGCGCCCGCCCCGCCTGGGCGTTGGCGCAAAACCGTTGGCGCACACCGTAGGGCGGGAAAGCGCAGCGCCTCCCGCCGGTCCTTTTCACGGCGCAACGCGCCGCACGATTCAAAGGCCGCTGAATACGATGCGCGGCGGCGATGCCGCCGGAGAGAACGCCCGGCGGGAGGCGCTGCGCTTTCCCGCCCTACGTTTCAGGGATCAGGGATCAGATGTCAGGTGTCAGTGTTCTTTCGGGCGCGAAGCGCCCGGTAAGCGCCGCCATTTCCGCGCTCCCAGAGAAAGGTTCTCATCCGCTCCGCGCCCGCTGATTGGATAGTCATAAAAAAAAAGCACCAGACGCCGAAACGGCTGGTGCCAAGGGTCGGGAGAATCACGCCGGCCCTGGGGGGAGACCCGCGGAGAGGCGAGCCGGCGATCTTCTCCTTCTACCCGATTGGAGCTTTTTTATGAGGGATAGTCATGATCTCGAAAGTGCCGATGTGTCCCAATGGCGGGTCGCGCGCCGCGCCACTGGCGCGCGACCGTTCGCTTATTGAGGCGGCTCAATATTCGGCCAGACTGTCCTGGGGAAAGGATAGGACGTATTTGGCACGGGGTAAGAATACGGATGCGTGGCGTCCGGCACGGTCGGCAGCGAGTACAGCGAGTCGGGCGGCGTACTGGGTTCCGGACGGTCGATCGTCACTTCCTCGACGGTCATGCCCGCTGGCGTGGAGATGTTGCTGACCGTCGTCGTCTTGTAGGGTTCGTCGGGCACGTATTCAAAGACGGGCGGGCGCTTCTTCGTGTGGGTCACGGTCACGAACACCGGCGTGCCGCTTTTCACCTGCGCCGAGAAGTTCGTGAAGCTGGCCGTATCCACGTCGTCCAGGACCACGGCGGGCCGCTCGTCCTCGGTCGTGAAGCTGAACTGGACCTTGTCGACCTTGAGTCCTTTCACGTGACGCGCCCAGAGACCGTAGGCAGGCAGCGTGCCAAAGTTACTGGTCTCGGGATACACCCTCGGCGCTTCCGGAATATTGTACGGATCGTCTTTCCAGCCACCCGCGCCGGCATTGGCCGTGGGATCCCAATAGATTCGCGGCAGCCCTGTCTCGTCCGTAGTGCCGCGGTTCCAGAAGACCATTTGATTCTGCGTCACCCCAGGCGAGCCGTAGATTGGGACGTCAGTATAGCTTTGGAGCCAACGCTGCTCGACGGCATGTTCCATCTTCAGCCCGCCCCGGTACTCGACGCTGACGTTGCTGATGCTGACGTTCTCGACCGGGTTGTCCACCAGGCCGGCGATCATAATCGGATGGCGCGGGTCAACGTCGGTGATCTTGATGTTGTCGATCTTGATGTTATACACCTTGGCTATCGGCACGGCGATCGCGTTGGCGTAGCGCGGGTCGTTCGG
This sequence comes from Accumulibacter sp., assembly GCA_031274075.1. Taxonomy (GTDB): domain Bacteria; phylum Pseudomonadota; class Gammaproteobacteria; order Burkholderiales; family Rhodocyclaceae; genus Propionivibrio. The sequence goes on along the minus strand of JAISQQ010000369.1, from coordinate 6,626 downwards.
GTACGGCGAGACCGGGTTGAGCCGCGTGGGCGTCGTCTGGTTGACGACGGTGACGGTACCCATGGTGATGCCGGGGACGACGCTGCCGCCGATCGTTGGCGCATAGTTCTTATTGTAGGACGGAATATAGCGGATGGGCGGGAAATTGCCGTACTTCGGTAGGTTCGGCATAACAAACTTTTGATCGTCGAGCCGAATGTCCGGGCCTCTCCGATTATCATCTGAACTCGGATAGGTTTCGTCGGTGAGTATGCCCGTGACCGGCGCGCGGGCGCGGTCACCCAGACGGACGAAGATGGGCGAGCTGATGACGTCCCGCATCACCGAGTCGACAAACACCATGTTCTTCAGTTCTGCGCCGTCCACCGATTCCAGCACGTAACCGCGCGAATGCTCGAAGGTCAGGTTGCGGGCGGTGACAGTGTCAAAGCCGTTGGTGCTTTCCGTGCCGAGCTTGAAACGTCCGAAAGGGCCATTTCCCTGCGCCCAGTACGTGGTTTTGGCGCCGGACAGAACGGAGCCCATGTCATAGCCGCTGATCGTGCAGTTTTCGACCAATATGTTTTTGACGGGGAAAAAGCGACCGCCGCCGAAGGAGCCCTTGATCACGAAGGCGTCGTCCCGTGGCGCGTTGAAGACCGAGTTGCGCACCGTCACGTCCTGCGAGGAGTCGATGTCCAGCGCATCGCGGGGGCCGTCGATCACCAGGTTGTCCATCGTCCAGCCAACCACTTCGGTGCCGATGATGCCAAAGTGCCCGCCCATGCTTATCTTGAAGTCGCGCATGACGATATTCTCGGAGCGGAACAGCGCGATCGCCTTGTTCGCGCCGTTCGTTGCGGACCATGTAACCGGAAATTCCTCGGTGCGGTTCGACATTTCCGATTTATCGGACCGTTGCAACACCTCGACCACGCTGCCGGTGTTGATGTCGACGAAACCGCCCTCGATGAGACCGGGGCCGGAAATCAGGATGTTCTTGACATCGATGCCCCATATCATGCTGTTCTTGAAGTGGCTGTGCCCGAAATCCTGGATGCCGATCCACAGGTTGTTCTCGGGGTTGTCATAGATACATTCCGCGCCGCCGGTGGCCGCGTTGAACCCGCCGGCCTGTAGCACCGAATCGGTGCTCGTGAAGTGGATGCCGACGTTGCTCTTCAGGTGGATCGAACAGACCTTGAATCTTCCAGGCGGGATGACCACCGTGCCGCCGCCCATCCTTGCCGCCGCGTCGATGGCGCTGTTGATAGCGAGCGTGTTGACAGTGGCGTCGCCATACGGAACCGCGCCATAGACCGTGATGTCGAAGAAAGGTCCTTTTGCTTCGGGTAGTACGTCAAGCCCGTGGCCCGTGGCCAGGGGTATTTCCGGTTCAGTTATTTCGGGGGGGGGGGGGAATCCGATCCGCTGCTGCTACCGCCGCCGCCACCGCCGCAGGCGGGGATCAGTCCTGCCGCGAGCAGCAGCAATCCCCAGGTTGACCAACTAACGATACGATTTCGCGCTGACATTGCTTTCTCCTATACCCAATTGAAAATAGACGTTTCGACCCTTTATGCTCAGGATGCGGGGAAACCCGTCTTCTGGTGAAACAAAAAACGCACGGCGATGAATTGTCGCTTGCCGGGCGTAAGCATTCTAGTGACAAGGGCTTGGGTATTTGAAATACTATTTCCCAATGGGGCCATGCTCATCCGGTATGGGTCAAAAGCGCCGGTTTGTCGATCCGGGGTTTCTGTTGGGGTAATATCGGGCGTCCTGGCTGGTTCTTGCCGTACCGGCCACGCTTGCGAAAACACGAGGGTTCCTTGCCTGAATTCCATTACACCGCCATTCCGCTTGCCGGCGGGCGTCCCGTCAAGGGAACGCTCGAGGCCGAGAGCGCCCGGCAGGCGAGGGCCGCGCTCAGGGAACGCGGCCTGCTCGCCGCCGAGATCGACGCGCAAAAGAGCGGTTCGGCGGAGCGTTCGCGGCTGCGCCTGGGGAGCTCGCTGCTGACGCGCTTTTCGCGCCAGCTCTCGGCCCTGCTCGACGCCGGCCTGACCGTGGACGAGGCGCTGACGGTGCTGGCGGACCAGTCGGACAACGAGCGCGAAAAACGCCTGATCGCCGTGCTGCGCGGCGACATCGCCAGCGGCCTTTCGGTTTCCGCGGCGATGGTCGCGCTGCCGCGTGCGTTTCCGTCGTTCTACCCGACGCTGGTCAAGGCGGGCGAGGAGTCCGGACGCCTCGCCGGCGTCATGCAGCGGCTCGCCGTTTACCTGGAAGAGCGCGCCGAGCTCATTTCCAAGGTGGCGCTGGCGTTCATTTATCCGGCGGTCGTCTTCGTGGTCTCGGCGCTGGTCATCGTCGGCATGCTGGCCTGGGTGGTGCCGCAGATGGTGCAGGTGTTCCAGGGCGCGCGCCAGACCTTGCCGCTGATGACCCGCATACTGCTGGCGATCAGCGCCTTCGTCGGCGACTGGGGACTGTGGCTGCTGGCGGCGGCGGTGATCGCGGCGGCGTTTTTCGCCACGGCCATGCGCGGCGAGGCTTTTCGCCTGCGGGTGCACGCCCTGCGCCTCGATCTGCCGCTTTTCGGCCACTTCGAACGCGCCGCCAACACGGCGCGCTTTTCCAGCACCCTGGCCATCCTGGTCGGCAGCGGCGTGCCGCTTTTGTCCGCGCTGGCCGCGGCGGAAGGGGTGATGAGCAACCAGGTGCAGCGCGCGGCGGCCAATGCCGCCGCCGCGCAGGTGCGCGAGGGCATGGGCCTGTCGCGGGCGCTGGCGATGACGCGCCAGTTCCCGCCCATCCTCATCCACCTGACCGCCAGCGGCGAGGCCACCGGCCGCCTCGACCGCATGCTCGAACGGGCGGCGCAGGAACTCTCGCGCGAGCTGTCCCGGCGCATCGAGGCGTTTACCACCCTGCTCGGGCCGGCCGTCGTCCTGCTCATGGGGGGCGTGGTCTTGTTCATCGTGCTCGCCATCCTGCTGCCGGTCTTTGAAATCAACCAGTTCGTCAAATGAATCAAGGAGCTTCCATCATGTTTCAATCCACGTCCGGCAGGCCGGACGAAAGCACGGAAGGGCTTACGCCCCTCCCGTGCAAGATTGTTCCCCTGAAGGGGGAGGTTTCCAACCGGAGTCGGTTTTTGATGAAAACAGACGCGATCCGGAGGCATCCGGCGGCGCGGCGCGGCGCGGCGGGCTTCACGCTGATCGAGATCCTCGTCGTCGTTTCCATTCTGGCGATTCTCGGCGCGCTGATCGTGCCCAAGATCATCGACCGTCCGAACGAGGCGCGGGTAGTCGCCGCCAGGCAGGACATCGGCACGCTGATCGCCGCGCTCAAGCTGTACAAGCTGGACAACGGCCGTTATCCGACCACCGAGCAGGGCTTGAAGGCGCTCCTGGAAAAGCCGGCGTCGGAACCGGTACCGGCCAACTGGAAGAATGGCGGCTACCTGGAAAAAGCGCCGAAGGACCCCTGGGGACACGACTACCTCTACCTCTATCCCGGCTTGAAGAGCGAGATCGACGTGATGAGCTACGGCGCCGACGGGCAGCAGGGCGGCGAAGGGTACGACGCGGATATCGGGTCGTGGATGTGAGTTTCGGAGGACAGAGGACAGAAGACAGAGGACAGTTAACTACCGGGCGCGAAGCGCCCGCAAATATTACTGTCTTCTGTCCTCTGTCCTCTGTCTTCTGATTGGAGTATGTGAATGAATGGTCGGCGCCGGGTGTGGGGGTTTACCCTGATCGAGATCATCGTCGCCTGCGCCATCGCGGCGATCGCCCTGGGCGTGGCGATGATCAAGCTCGATTTTTCCGATGGCCGGCGCTTGCGCCTGGCCGGCGAGATGCTCGCGGGCCGCCTTGAAGCCGCCCGCGACGAGGCGGTGATGCGCGGACAATCGCTGGCGTTTTCCAGCGATGGACAGGGATTCCAGTTCTGGGCGGCGCACCGCGAGCGCGACGCCTGGGTGGCGCTGTCCGACGCCGATGCCGTTTCCCCTGGGCGCCTGGCGGAGGGCGTCTCGCTCAGCGCCCTTTACGTCAACGGCGCCTCGCGGCCGCTCGGGGAACGGCTCGTTTTCTCGTTCGGCGGCCTGGCCGAGGCGTTTACGCTGACCCTGACCGCCGGTACGCAGTCCCTCGATATCGTCGGCGATGCGCTCGGACGCATCGAAATCCGCAATGCGCCCTGACTTCCCCGGCGCGGCGGGCGGGCCATCGGTGGGCAATTCTCAGGCCGGGGCCGGCTCCCGGCTTTCTCGCGGACGGGGGTCCCCGGCCGGAGCGGGTTTGGCGATGAGCACTCGCCTTCGTGGTTTTACGCTGCTGGAGACGCTGGTGGCCTTGGTCATCATCGGCATCGCCATGGCGGCCGCGATGCGTTCGACCCGCTTCGCCATCGACACGGTGGCCGATCTCAAGGCGCGCACCGGCGCGGGGTGGGTGGCGCAGAACCTGGCGGGCGAGCTGCGCGCCACGCGCGTGTTTCCGCCGATGGGCGCTTCCAGCGGCCGGGCCGTGCAGGGACGGCAGGAATTCCTGTGGCGGCAGGAGGTCGGCGGGACGCCCAACTACAGCTTCCGGCGCGTCGAAATCAAGGTATTCCTGCCGGAGCGGCCGGAACACGCCGTGGCCAGCCAGATCGTCTATGTCGCGCGCCAGCAGAACTGAGAGCGCGTTTGCGATCTTCGCTGGGAGCGCGGGGCTTCCGCCCCGCAACGGCGGCGGCCGTATCATGGCGCGGGTCAAAAGCGGGGCGGGTCGCGCTCCCGGAGGCGGCTCGGAGAGAGGCTTTCATGATGAGCTTGTGTAAGATACCTGTGCTCCCAGGGAGAAGATTGCAAACAGCTTCTGGAAGCGCGTTTCCCGGAGGCGGTTTCACCCTTCTGGAAATCCTGGTGGCCCTGGCGATCTTCGCCCTGGCCAGCGTCATCGCCTATAGCGGACTCGATTCGGTGGCTTCGACGAAAAGCGCGCTGGACAAGGAGATACGCTTCTGGCGCGAGCTGGGCCTGGTTTTCGACCGCATGGAAGCCGATTTCCTGCAAAGCGTGCCGCACCCGCTACGCGACGCTCCGGAACTTCTGCTGCCCCCGTTGCGCGGCGGCAACATCTTGAGCAACGGCGAGAGCGTCGGCTTTTTCGTCGAACTGATCCGCCAGGACGAGAATCGCGCGCAGGTGCGCGTGCGCTATCTCTGCGAAGAGGGGCGTCTGACGCTGCGGGTGAGCACGGTGAATCTTTTCGGCGTCGTACAGGAGGACAACACGGCGCGGGCCAGCGACACGCCTTTGCTGCAAGCCGTCGAGCGCTGCGAAACGGCGTTTCTTAGCGCCGCCAACGCCTGGCTGGGAGAATGGCCGGGCAACCAGGCCCTGGCGCGGCCGCGGGCGATCCGCATCCGCCTGGCGCTGGCGGGACACGGCGCGTTCGAACGGACCTTCCACATGCCATGAGCAAGCTTCGGCATTTTTGCCGTTTTTGCCATTTCCACCATTTCCGCCGCCGGGAAGGCGGCATGGCGCTGATCACGGCGATTCTCATCGCCGCGCTGGTGGCTTCGCTGGCCTTCGCGTTGAGCGCCAGGGAGCGGCTGTGGCTGACGCAGCTCGGCAACCGGGTCGATTTTGCCGCCGCCCAGTCCACCGTGCTGAGCGCCATCGATCTGGCGCGGCTCTCCTTGCGCGACGACATGCGCAACAACCACGTCGATCATCTGCTCGAAGCCTGGACGGTGCCGGTGCCGCCGATCAACGTCGAAGACGGGCGCGTCGGCGGACGGATCGTCGAATTGCAGGGCCGCCTGAATCTCTACACTCTGCAGAGCGGCGGCAAGGTGAACGCCGCCGGCCTGCTGGCGCTGCAACGCCTCTTGTCTACACAGAGCCTGCCGGCCGCCTGGGCGGGCAAAATGGCCGAAGCCATGGCGGCGCAGGTGACGCTGTGGCTGAAGGCGCAAAAGCTGGACGCGGCGGCGGGCCGGATCACCGGCAAGCTGCTGCCGGTGGCCAGCCAGGCGGAACTGGGGGAACTGGCCGGATTGACCGGCGCCGACATCGACAAACTGGCGATGATCGAGCCATTGACCGTGCTGCTGCCCGAATCGACGGCGGTCAACGTCAACTTCGCGCCGCCGGAAGTCCTGATGGCGGTGACGCCGGGCTTGTCGCTGAAAGACGCGGAGTCTCTCGTCAGCCGCCGCGCGCGGGCGCATTTCACGTCGGCACAGGACTTTGTCAAGGCCCTGCCGGAAAAACTGCGCGCATCCGCGCCCGCGACCCTCTATACCGTCGAGAGCCAGTATTTCCTGTCCGAGGCGGAAGCCTGGTACGGACGTGTCTATGTTCGCCTGCAGGCGCTGCTCTACCGCCAGCGCGGCAGGATGCCCGAGATCGTGTGGGTCAGAAGGGGATAGTCGGCGTACTGTGAGCGTCGGAGGAAGCCTTGTCGTCGGGAGCGTCGTCCTCCCGTCGGACGGCATTTTGCGTGTACTCCAGCGTGTGTGCGTTCCGAATCGTAGTCATGGACGACTTCATCGCTGGATCCGACGCCGCGCCCGCGTTCTTGACGATCCTGGAGGCTTCCCGCGCGGCGGCCTTCGCCGCGGCGCGTTTCTTGAAC
>JAISQQ010000363.1 GCA_031274075.1 Accumulibacter sp. | reverse complement strand
CCGCGTTGTGTCAAGGGTATCTCTGCCACGCCATGCGGCGCCTGTAATCGAATAGCCAAGAGGACTCCCTCCATTCCCTCCTCCTCCGTCAAAAAACCGGATTCTTTCCTCTTCAGACAGCATTTCATTATCTTCAAATGACGGATCGCCTCCGAGAGCTACGATCTTTTCAATGACATGGCAAACATCGGAATATGCCGAAACAGAGCACAACAACATCGACATCGCATCGCGATTGCTTTTTGAGGCGAGTTCATCAATGTATTCCAATAACTCATCCCATCTTTGATTCCGAACGTCGTCCAATAGCCACGAAAAACTCATGATTCTCGACTCCTTCTACTGATAACGACTTTGAACAAAAATCCAGAGATAATAGCGGATCAATCGTGGTCCGATCTCTGGTATTTCCCCGATCCCTGATCATTCGCCCCGATTTGCGCCAGGGTTCAGCGCCGCGCGTAGCGGCGCGAGCAGTTCCTTCAATCCATTGTGATCGATCTCATACATGAGCGCGAGCAGGCGGCCCAATTCGCTGGGAGGGAAGCCCTGGCGGGCGAACCAGCCGAGATAGTGGCCGGGCAGGTCGGCGAGCACGCGGCCTTTGTATTTGCCAAAGGGCATCGGGAAGGTGACGAGCCGTGTCAAGGTCTCGATGTCCGGCGGGGAGGGGGAGGCGGGAAGGGGCGGGGTGGACACGGGAGGGCGGACCGGAAAAAAAGAGGGAGACTAGTTCTTCACGCAAGGCGCTTCACCGGCACGGCGCGTTCCCACCTTCGGCGACACGCTTTCGCCGCGGGCCGCGATTTGCAGGGCCACGGCTTCGGCGATCCGGATGCCGTCGATGGCCGCCGACAGAATCCCGCCAGCGTAGCCGGCGCCTTCGCCGGCGGGGTAGAGACCCTTGACGTTCAGGCTCTGCAGATCTTCGCCGCGCGTGATGCGCACGGGGGACGAGGTGCGCGTCTCGACTCCGGTGAGTATCGCGTCGGCCAGCGCGAAACCGCGAATCTGCCGGTCGAAGGCCGGGATCGCCTCGCGGATCGCGGCGACGGCGAATCCGGGCAGCGCCGTCGACAGCTCGGTGAGGCGCACGCCGGGCTGGTACGACGGGGTGACCGCGCCCAGGCGCGTCGACGCCCGTCCGGCGAGAAAATCGTCGAGCCGCTGCGCCGGCGCGGTGTAGTCGCCGCCGCCGAGTTCGAAGGCGCGCGCCTCCAGCCGGCGCTGGAAGGCGATTCCGGCCAGCGGATCGCCGGGGCCGCCGCCAAAATCCTCCGGGACGACGTTGACCACGAGGCCGGCGTTGGCGTTGCGTTCGGCGCGCGAATACTGGCTCATGCCGTTGGTGACCACGCACCCCGGCTCGGACGTGGCGGCGACGACCTGGCCGCCGGGACACATGCAGAAGCTGTAGACCGAGCGCCCGTTGCGCGCGCGGTAGACCAGCTTGTAGTCGGCGGCGCCGAGCAGCGGATGGCCGGCGTTGACGCCCAGCCGCGCCCGGTCGATCAGCGCCTGCGGATGCTCGATGCGCAAACCCACGGCGAACGGCTTGGCCTCCATGAACACGCCGCTCTCGCGCAGCATGGCGAAGCTGTCGCGGGCGCTGTGGCCCAGCGCCAAGACCACGTGCCCGGCGGCGATCCGCTCGCCGCCGGCGAGCGTCACGCCGCGCACCCGGCCGGATTCGATGGCCAGGCCGTCGACGCGGCTCTGGAAGCGGATTTCGCCGCCGAGCGCCTCGATTTCCGCGCGCAGGCGCTCGACCATGCCGACCAGCCGGAAGGTGCCGATGTGTGGCCGGGCGAGATAGAGGATTTCTTCCGGCGCACCGGCCTTGACGAATTCGCCGAGCACCTTGCGCCCGAGATGGCGCGGGTCGCGCACCTGGCTGTACAGCTTGCCGTCCGAAAACGTGCCGGCGCCGCCTTCGCCGAACTGCACGTTCGATTCGGGGTCGAGCCGGCGCTCGCGCCACAGCCGCCAGGTGTCCTGGGTGCGTTCGCGCGCGGCCTTGCCGCGTTCCAGCACCAGCGGACGAAACCCCGTCTGCGCCAGTATCAGCGCGGCGAAGATGCCCGCCGGCCCGAAGCCGACGACCACCGGGCGCTCGCCCAGGCGCTCCGGCGCGCGGGCGGCGAAGCGGTAACTCGTGTCGGGCGTCGGCCCGATCTTCGCGTCGGCGGCGAATTTTTCCAGCAGGCCGGCTTCGCCGTCGGCCTCCACGTCGACGCTGTAGATGCAGGCCGGCGCGTTCTTCCGGCGCGCGTCGTGGCTGCGCCTGACGATCGCCAGGCGGCGGATCGCCGCCGCGGGAAGGCCCAGGCGTCCCGCCGCGGCGTCGGCCAAGGCTCCCGGCGGATGGCCGAGCGGCAGCCGGATCTCGTTGACGCGGATCATGAATCCTGTTGCCCGTAGCCGGCGAACTTCGCCAGCACGGTCTGCATTTCCCCAGCGGGCAAGACCACCGGCGGACCGAGCTGGCACGCGCGCCAATACTGTTCGCACAGCGCCTCGAACTCGACGGCGAGGGCGAAGGCGTGGTCCAGCGTCCGCCCGAATACCAGCATGCCGTGGTTGGCCAGCAGGCAGGCGCAGCGATCGCGCAGCGCCGCGAGCGCGTTGTCGGACAGCGCCTGGGTGCCGAAGGTGGCGTAGCCGGCGCAGCGGACGCTGTCGCCGCCGAAACGGGCGATCATGTAGTGAAACGGCGGAATGTCGCGGCGCAGGCAGGCCAGGCTGGTGGCGAACGGCGAATGCGCGTGCACGATGGCCCCGGCCTCCGGCCTGCCGGCGTAGACGTCGTGATGGAAACGCCATTCGGACGAAGGCTTGCGGCGGCCGCTCGGCGCGCCGCCGAAGCGCATGAAGACGATGTCTTCCGGCGTCAGCGAATCGTAGTCCATGCCGCTCGGCGTGATCAGGTAGCCATCCTCGCCGTTTTCACGGGCGCGCGCGCTCAGGTTGCCGGCCGCGCCGCGATTGAGATTGGCCGGGGCCATGCGCCGGGCCGCGTCGATCAGTCGCCGGCGCGCTTCAGGCATCGTCCGCCTCCGGATAAAGCGCGCGCAGTCCGGCCGCCGTGGCCGGGCAGTGGCCGCGTTCGGTGACGATGGCCTCGACCAGGCCGCCCGGCGTGACGTCGAAGGCCGGGTTGGCGACCGCCTCGTCGACGGGAATCACGCGCACCGCCTAGAGCCGTCCCGCGGGGTCAAGCCCCTGGACGACGCGGAGTTCGTCGCCGTCGCGTTCCTCGATCGGGATCGCGCCGCCCTCGGGACAGGAAAAATCGATCGTCGAGCGCGGCGCGGCGACGTAGAACGGAACGCCCGCCGCGTGCGCGGCCAGCGCCTTCAGGTAAGTGCCGATCTTGTTCGCCACGTCGCCGTTGGCGGCGACGCGGTCAGCGCCGACGATCACCGCGTCAAGCTTATCCTGCTTGCCCCGCGCGAGCAGCGCCCCGGCGGCGTTGTCGGCGATCAGCGTGTGCGGCACGCCGTGCTGTTTCAGCTCCCAGGCGGTCAACAGCCCCTGGTTGCGCGGGCGCGTTTCGGACACCCAGACGTGCGTCTCGATGCCGGCGTCGAAGGCGGCGTAGATCGGCGCGAGCGCCGTGCCGAAGTCGACGGCGGCCAGCCGCCCGGCATTGCAGTGGGTCATCAAATCGAGCCGTCCGCGCCTCGCCGCCAGCGGCCGCAGCAGGGCCAGGCCATGCTCGCCGATGCGGCGGCATTGCTCCGCGTCCTCCCCGGCGATCGCGCCCGCCTCGCGCCAGGCCGCCTCGGCGCGCGATCCGGCGGGGAGCGCAGCCAGCCGCGCGCGCATGCGCGCCAGCGCCCAGCCCAGGTTGACCGCCGTCGGGCGGGTCGCCGCGAGCGTGGCGATGGCCGCGGCCAGCGTCTGGTCATCGTCCCGGCGCGTCAAGGCCAGCGCCAGCCCATAGGCGGCGGTAACGCCGATCAGCGGCGCGCCGCGCACCTGCATGCCGCGGATCGCCCGCGCGGCGTCCTCCAGGCAGGCCAGGCGCGCGATCCGGCAGGCATGCGGCAGCGCCGTCTGGTCGATGATTTCGACGACGCCGTCCGGCGTCGGACGGAGAGTGCGGACGGACAGGGCAACGGGCTTCATCAGCGAATTTTATGCCAGAGGACAGGGGTCGGAAGACAGAAAACAGTAATATTTCGGAC
>JAISQQ010000188.1 GCA_031274075.1 Accumulibacter sp. | reverse complement strand
AGGGGTTTTTCCAGGTAGTGGTCGTACAGCGCCTGCACCGAGGGGTTCTCATGGGAGTAGCGCAGGGCGGACGCGGCGTCCAGGCGGAAGAGGTCCTGGCCGCGGATTTCCGCCAGTTCCTTTCCCATGGCGATGGGCTGGCCGCCGCCGCCCGCGCAGCCGCCGGGACAGGCCATGATCTCCACGAAGTCGTAATGCGCCTGGCCGGAGCGGATGGCTTCCACCAGTTTGCGGGTGTTGCCGAGGCCGTTGGCGACCGCCACCTTGACCGTCGTGCCGGCGACGTCGAATTCGGCGCTTTTCCAGCCCTGCATTCCCCGCACCTCCTTGAAGGCGTCCGTGCTGGGCGGCTTTTGGCCGGTGACGACGCAGTAGACCGTGCGCAGCGCCGCTTCCATGACGCCGCCGGTCGCCCCGAAGATGACCCCCGCGCCGCTGGCTTCGCCCAAGGGATCGTCAAAGGCTTCTTCGTTCAACCGGGCGATGTCGATGTGCTCGGAACGGATGAGCCGGGCGAACTCCCGGGTGGTGAGCACCACGTCTACGTCCTGGCCCGCGCCGGCGCTGTTCATGGACGGCAGGGCCGCCTCGTGCTTCTTGGCGACGCAGGGCATGATGGAGACCACGAAGAGCTTCTTGGGATCGATCTTTTTCGTTTCCGCGAAATAGGACTTGGCGACCGCGCCGAACATCTGCTGCGGCGATTTGGCGCTGGAAAGATAGTCCACCATGTCGGGGTACTGGCTTTTCAGGAAGCGTACCCAGCCGGGGCAGCAGGAGGTGAACATGGGCCAGGCGGGCTTTTCCTTCGCGTGCAGCACCCGTTCGAGGAATTCGCTGCCTTCCTCCATGATGGTCAGGTCGGCCGCAAAGTCGGTGTCGAACACATAGTCGAAGCCGATGCGCCGCAGCGCCGCGGCCATCTTGCCGGGAGTGGCTTCTTCCCGGCCGACGCCGGCCGACTCGGCCCAGGCGGCGCGCACCGCGGGCGCTACCTGCACCAGCGTGACGCGCTCGGGGTCCGCCAGGGCGTCGAGCACTTTTTCCGTGTCGTCCCGGGCGACCAGGGCGCCCACCGGACAGTGGGTGATACATTGGCCGCACAGCGAGCAGCTCGATTCGTGGATCTTCTTGTTGCCGCTGACGTCCACATCGACGTGGGAACCGAAGTTGACCAGATTCCACACGTGCAGATCCTGGACTTTGTCGCAGACCTGGATGCAGCGCATGCACTGCACGCATTTCCCCATATCCTTGACGAGCGGGAAGCTTTTGTCCCAGGGGTAGTGGACGGCCTCGTTTTTGTAGACCCGCTCCGCGATGCCCAGGGCGCTCGCCAGATTCTGCAGCGCGCAGTTGCCGCTGCGCAGACAGGTGAGGCACTGGCAGTCGTGCCGGGAGAGGAGCAGGTTGACGTTGACTTTCCTCGCCCGGCGCACGCGCGGGCTGTTGGTGAGGATGGTCAGGCCCTCTTCCACCGGGGTATTGCAGGCGGCCGCCAGCCGGTCCTGTCCGGCGACTTCCACGACGCAGACCCGGCACGCGCCGATCTCGTTGAGACCTTTGAGGTAGCAGAGGGTGGGAATCTCGATGCCGGCGGATTGGGCGGCCGTCAGCAGGGTATCGTCTTCCCTGGCGGTGATGGCGGTGTTGTCGATCGTGAGTTTTACCATTGGTCGTGCCTCCCTCCCCGGAACGCGCCGTAGCCGAAGTGGTCGCAGCGCAGGCAGCGCCCGCATTCCTGTACGGCTTCTTCGCGGCTCATGCCTAATTCCATGATGTCGAAATTGTCCTTGCGCTCGGACGCCTCTTTTTCCCTCAAATTCACCCGCCCCCAATGTCTCTTGTCGAGCTGGCGGGGATTGGGAATCGCCACGTCGACCGAGATCTTGTGATCGAAGCCGAGGTAGTTGTCGATATTGGCCGCGGCGACCTTGCCGGCCTCGATGGCGCGGATCGCCGTGGCCGGACCCGTGGCGCAGTCGCCGCCGGCGAAAACGCCCGGCATTCCTTCGATGCTGGTGCTGATCTCGGTCTGAAGAACATTTCTTTTGGCCTTGACGCCAAAGCGCACAAAACTTTCCGCCTCGATATCCTGCCCGACGGCCATGATCACGATATCGCAGGCGATGCGCTCCTGCGACTTGTCCGCGTTGAGCGGCTTGGGCCGGCCGTCTTCGATGGGGCCGATGATCTGGGGCTGGGTCACCAGGGCGGTGACGTTGTCCTCCGAATCGCCTTCGAGAGCCACCGGCGCCTGCAAGGCCAGTATTTCACAGCCTTCGGCGATGGCGCCCAGTATTTCTTCGGGCAAGGCGGTCATGTCGTTCTGGCGGCGGCGGTAGGCTACGCTCACGCGCGCCGCGCCCAGGCGCACCGAACTGCGGGCGACGTCCATGGCGACGTTGCCGCCGCCGATGACGACCACTCGCTTGCCTTTGAAATCCGGCAGCTTGCCGTCGCCGATGGCTCTGAGCATCTGCACCGCCGACATGACGCCGCGCAGGTTCTCTCCGGGCAAGCCCAGCCTTTTTTCCGTGTGCGCGCCGATGGCGATGAACATGGCGTCGTATTGCCCGCGCAGCTCGCGAAGGGAGTTGTCGTCCATGACCACCGTGGCACGGTGAACGTCGATACCCGTCGACAGAATGGCGTCGATGTCCCATTGCAGTTCTTCCCTGGGCAGGCGGTAGCTCGGAATGCCGTAGCGCAGCATGCCGCCCAGGTAGTTCCTTTTTTCATACACCGTTACCGCGTGGCCCATCAGGCGCAGGAAATACGCCGCCGACAGGCCCGCCGGGCCGCCGCCGATGACGACCACCTTTTTTCCGGTTCCGGGCGCGGAAGTCGGGACGGACACGGTGCTGCCGCAATTATCCACGGCAAAACGCTTGATGCCCCGGATATTGAGGCCGATGTCGAGAATCCTGCGCCGGCACCGGGTTTCGCAGGGATGCTCGCAAATGAGGCCGCAGGCCGCCGGAAAGGGGTTGTCCTTGCGGATGAGCTTGACCGCGTCGTCGTAGCGGCCGACTTCCACCAGCCCGATATAGCCGGGAATGTCCACATGGGCGGGACAGCGGTCGACGCAGGACACGGAACCTTCCGCATCGGGCGAACAGCGGCCGTTTGCCACATGGTTTTCGTAGTCGTCCCGGAAATTGCGCAGCCCCTTGATCACGGTGCCGGCCGCCTCGTAGCCGATGGCGCAGTCCGCGGATTCGTAAATGGAAAGCGCGGTTTCCTCCAGCAGCCCCAGGGAACCCGCGTCCGCCCGGCCCTCGAGTATGTCCTCGATGATGTTGTACAGTTGGGAAAGGCCTATCCGGCAGGGCACGCATTTCCCGCAGGATTGGGCGTGGCACATCTTTAGAATGGAGGCGACCAGATTGACGTGGCAGTCGCCGAAGGGGTTGACGAAAAGACGCCGCCCAATATCGGACATGACGTCGTCAACGGC
>JAISQQ010000142.1 GCA_031274075.1 Accumulibacter sp. | reverse complement strand
GAAACTGCGCAGTTTGTCCGAACGCGACGGATGGCGCAACTTCCTGAGTGCCTTGGCTTCGATCTGGCGGATGCGCTCGCGCGTCACGTCGAACTGTTTTCCGACTTCTTCCAGCGTGTGATCGGTATTCATTTCGATGCCGAAGCGCATGCGCAGCACCTTGGCCTCGCGCGGCGTCAGCGTGTCGAGCACGTCCTTGGTGATCAGCCGCAGGCTGGAAAACAGCGCCGCGTCCGTGGGCGCCAGCGTGGCGGCGTCTTCGATGAAATCGCCGAGATGCGAATCGTCGTCGTCGCCGATCGGCGTCTCCATCGAAATCGGCTCCTTGCTGATCTTGAGGATCTTGCGAATCTTTTCTTCCGGCATGTCCATCTTCTTGGCCAGGGTCACCGGATCGGCCTCGACGCCGGTCTCTTGCAGGATCTGGCGCGAGATGCGGTTCATCTTGTTGATCGTCTCGATCATGTGCACGGGGATGCGGATGGTGCGCGCCTGGTCGGCGATCGAGCGGGTGATCGCCTGGCGAATCCACCAGGTGGCGTAGGTCGAGAACTTGTAGCCGCGCCGGTATTCGAACTTGTCGACCGCTTTCATCAGGCCGATGTTGCCTTCCTGGATCAGGTCGAGGAACTGCAAGCCGCGATTGGTGTATTTCTTGGCGATCGAGATGACCAGGCGCAGGTTGGCCTCGGTCATCTCGCGCTTGGCGCGGCGCGCCTTGGCTTCGCCGATGGACATCTGCTTGTTGATGTCCTTGAGTTCCTTGAGCGGTATGCCGATGCGCTCCTGCAAGCCCAGCAGCTTCTTTTGCTCTTCCTTGATGTTGGGCGCGTTGCGGGCGAGAACCGAGGCGTAGGACTTGCCCGCGGCGGCTTCGATTTCCTGCTCCGCCCAGTCCAGGTTGAGCTCGTTTCCGGGGAAAATCTTGATGAAGTGCGGGCGCGGCATGCGCACGGTATCGACGCAGATGCGTTGAATCTTCCGCTCGCAGGCGCGGGCTTCCTCGACCATGTTGCGCACCGAGTCGCAGAGCCGCTCGATGGTCTTGGAGGTGAAGCGAATGCCCATCATCTCTTCGGAAATCTTGTGCTGGTACTTGAGATAGGTCTTGTCCTGCGAGCCTTTCCTGGCGAGCGCGGCGTGGGTCCTGGCGTAATGGCTCTTGATCGCCGCCAGTTTCGCCAGCGTGTCTTCCTTGAGCTTGATCAGCGACGCGGAGACGGCTTCTTCTCCGTTTTCGTCGTCCTCGTCTTCTTCTTCGACGGCCACCTCGTCTTCGGGCAGGTCGTCGAGAATGACCTTCCCGGCATCCGGGTCGATCAGCCCGTCGATCAGTTCGTCGACGCGCATTTCGTCGCGCGCGATGCGCTCGGCGCAATCGAGGATTTCGGCGATCGTCGTCGGGCACGCGGAAATCGCCTGGATCATGTGCTTCAGGCCGTCCTCGATGCGCTTGGCGATTTCGATTTCGCCCTCGCGCGTCAGCAGTTCGACGGAGCCCATTTCGCGCATGTACATGCGCACCGGGTCGGTGGTGCGGCCGAACTCGGAATCGACCGTCGACAGCGCCTGCTCGGCCTGTTCTTCGACGTCGGCGTCGTCGGCGGCAACCGCCGGCGTGGTCTCGGACATCAACAGCGTCTCGGCATCCGGCGCCTGGTCGTAAACCTGGATACCCATGTCATTGAAGGTGCTGATGATGCTTTCGATCTGTTCCGCGTCGACCACGTCGTCCGGCAGGTGGTCATTGACTTCCGCGTAGGTCAGGAAGCCGCGCTCCTTGCCCAGCTTGATCAATGTCTTGAGCCGGGTCTTGCGTGTTTCCTCGTCGATGGGCGACGGCTGGTTTCCAATCTGCGCCATTAGAAGCTCGGCGGCCTTGACCTTCGCTGATTTGTTGTTTGCTGCCTTTTCCCTTGCCATGACCTGTTCCCGGTTAGCATTTTACTGGAAAAGTCATAGATTTTAACATGACTTGCCCAATCCACCCAATCCACCTATCCACTCAATCCACATCACGCGCGCCTGCCCAGCATGCGCAGGTAGTGCTCCTTTTCCTCGCCCGACAGGCCGGTCACGCCGAGCCTTGCCGCCTTTTCCTGGAGCTGCGCGAACAACCGCTTCCTTTCGCCTTCCCGCAGCCGCTCGACCACTCCGCTGAACTCGGCGTCGATGTCGTCTTCGGCATACGGCTGCCGCATAAGTTCGGCGGCGGCTTCGCGCAGCACGGTTTCATCCTCGCTGCCGCGCAAACGCTCCAGCAAGGCGGCGTAGCCCGGCATCGGATCGCCGGACTCGGCCGCCATCCCGCACAGCCTCACGATCGCGCGCGCCTCCTCCGAATGGCCCGGCAGCGCCTCCAAAGGCACGCGCCGGGCCAGTTCCGGCTTTTGCAGCAGAAGCCGAAGCAGCGGACGCAACAGCGACGGCGCCGGCCGCGACGCTCTCGCGGGCGACGCCCGCGCGACCGGCTTCAGATCGCACAAGCGTTCGACTTCGGGCTGCGAGAAACCGCTGGCTTCGGCGAGCCTCTTGACCAACTGTAGCCGTAATAACGGCGTTTGCAAGCGGCCCAGCAGCGGCTTGGCCTCGGCCACCAGCTTGGCGCGCCCCTCGGCGCTGGTCATGTCGCAGCGCGCGGCCAGTTCCCTGAGCAGGAATTCGGAAAGCGGCATGGCCTGCGCGACCAGCCGTTCGAAAGCCTCCGCCCCTTGCCGGCGCACGAAGCTGTCGGGATCGTCGGCTTCCGGCAGGAAGACGAAGCCGATCATCTTTTGCTCCGGCAAGACCTCGAGGCTGTTTTCCAAGGCCCGCCAGCCCGCCTTGCGCCCGGCGGCGTCGCCGTCGAAGCAAAAGACGAGGCGATCGGCCTGGCGCAGCAGTTTCTGGACGTGGATCGCGGTCGTCGCCGTACCCAGCGTCGCCACCGCGTTGCCGACGCCGTGTTGCGCCAGCGCCACGACGTCCATGTAGCCTTCCACGACGATGACCGTGTTTTTGTCGCGCAGGGCCTGGCGCGCCTGCGGCAGGCCGAAAACCTCGCGCCCCTTCTCGAACAGCGGCGTTTCCGGCGAGTTGAGGTACTTGGGCTCGCCCGCGCCGAGAACGCGGCCGCCGAAGGCGATGATTTCGCCCTTCGGATTGACGATCGGAAACATCACCCGGTCGCGGAAACGGTCGTAGAGCCGCCCTTGTTCGCCGCGCAGCACCAAGCCGGCCTGCTGCAAACCCGCCGCGGAGTAGTCGGCAAAGGCCGAGGCCAGGTTCTGCCACGCCTCCGGGGCATAGCCGATGCTGAATTTGCGCGCGATTTCGCCGCTGACGCCCCGCTGCCGGAGGTAGACGATCGCTTTTTCGGAACACTTCAACTGCTCATAATAGTACTTGGCGGCGCTGGCCATGATCTCGGTCAGCGCCTGTATCCTCGGCCCGTCGTGCGGCTTCGCGTCGTCCTCCGGCAGGCGCATGCCCGCCCGCGCCGCCAGTTCCTTGACCGCCTCGACGAAGCCCTGCCCGGAATACTCCATGAGGAAGCCGATCGCCGTGCCGTGCGCGCCGCAGCCGAAGCAATGGTAGAACTGCTTGGACGGACTGACGGTGAAGGACGGCGTCTTTTCGCTGTGGAACGGGCAGCAGGCGGCATAGTTGGCGCCCGCCTTGCGCAAGGGCACGTAGGCGTCGACCAGATCGACAATGTCGATCCGATGCAACAGTTCCTGGATGAAGGACTCCGGAATCACCTGGCGTTCGCCGTCTCGTCTTCAGCGCGTCAATGCGTCAATGCGGCCTTGACCCGCTTCGATACCTCGGCCATGTCCGCCCGGCCCGCCAGGCGCGGCTTGAGCGCGGCCATGACCTTGCCCATGTCGCCCGGCCCCGCGGCGGCGGTTTCCGCCAGCGCCGCGGCCACCGCCGCGCGGATCTCGTCGTCGGAGAGTCCGGCGGGCCTATAGGCGCGCAGCACGTCCGCTTCGAATTTTTCGGCGTCGGCCAGATCCTGGCGGCCGCCGGCCTGATACTGGGCGATCGAGTCGCGGCGCTGCTTGAGCATCTTGTCGACGACCGCCAGCACCGCCGCGTCGTCGAGCTGGACGCGCTCATCGACTTCCCTCTGCTTGACCGCCGCCAGCAGCAAGCGTATGGCCCCCAGCCTGGCCTTCTCCCCGGCCCGCAGCGCGGCCTTCATATCTTCGTTGATGCGTTCTTTCAAGCTCATCTCAAAACTCCTGGATTTCAGGGTTCAGAGGACAGAAGACAGAGGACAGTCCAGTTACCGGGCGCTTCGCGCCCGCAAATATTACTGTCCTCTGTCCTCTGTCCTCTGAACCCAACACAAAAAGCCGCCCATCTTCAAACAGGCGGCTGATCGGCGATCTGGAATCCGGAATCAGTACAGCTTGGGCGGCAGGGTCTGGCTGCGCATGCGCTTGTGATGGCGCTTGATTGCCGCGGCCAGTTTTCGCTTGCGTTCGGCAGTGGGTTTTTCGTAAAACTCGCGGGCGCGCAACTCGGTCAGCAGGCCGGTCTTCTCGACCGTGCGCTTGAAACGGCGAATGGCTACCTCGAACGGCTCATTTTCCTTAACGCGAATGGCAGGCATTAACTCTTTCCTAGGTTCAAGATTCGACGGACAACAACTGAGCCGGGTATTCTAAACGAATCGACCGCCAAAAACCAAGGAAATTCCCGCTTTTTTTGCCGCCCGCGGCGCTCGGGTAGAATGCCGGCCATGCTCATCCTCGGCATCGAATCCTCCTGCGACGAAACCGGCGTCGCGCTCTACGACACGAAAGACGGCGGCCGCCTTCTGACCCACGCCCTGCATTCCCAGATCGCCATGCACCGGGACTACGGCGGCGTCGTTCCGGAACTCGCCTCGCGCGATCACATCCGGCGCACAGTCCCCCTGTTGCGCAAGGTACTCGGCGACAGTGGGCGCTCGCTCGGCGAAATCGACGCCGTCGCCTACACGCAAGGTCCCGGGCTGGCCGGCGCGCTGCTGGTCGGGGCGGCGTTCGCCGAAGGACTGGCCGCGGCCCTGGGCCGGCCAGCGATCCCCGTGCATCATCTGGAAGGGCACCTGCTGTCCCCGCTCCTTTCCCGGCGAGCGCCGGCCTTTCCGTTCATCGCCCTGCTCGTTTCCGGCGGCCACAGCCAGTTGCTGCGCGTCGACGGCGTCGGCCAGTATCGGCTGCTCGGCGAAACCCTCGACGACGCGGCGGGCGAAGCCTTCGACAAGACCGCCAAGCTGCTCGGCCTGCCCTATCCCGGCGGCCCGGCGCTCTCCGCACTGGCGGAACGCGGCCGGCCGGGCGCCTGTCAATTCCCGCGCCCGATGCTCAATTCGAGCAGCCTCGACTTCAGTTTCAGCGGCCTCAAGACCGCGGTGCTGACCCGCGTGCGCGAAATCGGCGAGCCGGACGAGCCGCAACGCGCGGACATCGCGCGCGGCTTCCAGGACGCCATCATCGACGTGCTGGTGGGGAAATCCATGCGCGCGATCAAACACAGCGGTCTCGAGCGGCTCGTCGTGGCCGGCGGCGTCGGCGCCAACCGGGAATTGCGCCGCCGCCTGGACGCGCACGCCGGCAAGGCGAAGGTATCGGTCTTCTACCCGGAGTTGGAGTTCTGCACCGACAACGGCGCGATGATCGCCCTGGCCGGCGCGCTGCGTTTCGAGGCGGGCATGGCGCAAAAACCACCCGGCGCGTTCGCCGTGCGGCCGCGCTGGCCGCTTGGCGAACTGACGTCATCCTGAAACGCTCAGCGCGCCGTGGATGAAGACTCCCAGGCGCGCAGCACGATGTCGCGAATGATGTGCAGCCGCCGATGAAAGAAATGATCCGCGCCGGGAATGACGATGACCGGCAGTTCAAGCGGCTCGGCCCAGGCGAGGACATTGGTCAGCGGCACGGTGGCGTCCGCCGAACCGTGGATGAGCAGCGTGTCCCGGGGCACCGGGCGCGCGGCGTATGGCCGGGCGGCGCCCTCGACGCGGCCGGTGGCGACGCCGGCCAGCACCAGCCGCCGCGCCGGCTGGCCGGACCCGGCCAAGGCCTCGGCGACGCGCGTCTGCACGTAGGCGCCGAACGAATACCCGGCCAGGATCACCGGCAATTCCCCGAATATCCGCCGGGCCTCGTCGAGCACGATCAGCATGTCCTCGCTTTCGCCGCGCCCGTGGTCATGCTCGCCGCCGCTGGCGCCGACGCCCCTGAAATTGGGCCGCAAGACGGCATGGTCCAGCCTGACGAAGGCACTGGCCAGCGTATGCACGACCTTGTTTTCGTTGCTGCCCCCAAACAGCGGGTGGGGATGGCAAACCAGCGCCAGGGCGCGGGGTTCGGCGGGCGACTCGACCCGCGTCTCGATGACCCCTGCCGGGCCGTCGATAGGCAAAATCTGTTCAGTGGGCTTCATAGAACGATGAGCATTTTTTCGGGTCAAGTATTGACATATTTAC
>JAISQQ010000092.1 GCA_031274075.1 Accumulibacter sp. | reverse complement strand
CGCGCCTCCTGTTGAACGTGCCTTGTACATTTCCGGAGAGAGGATTGAGCTTGAGCTATCGGTCTCATGGCGTGACGACACCCATGAGTCGGTCCGTATCACCGGCCATGCCCGCGGTTCAAGTACCTGGCACACCGAGCATTTGCAGGAGAGCATTACCGTTCCAGTTCCACCGGGCGCAGCCGATAACGCCTGACGACTCATTCAAGCCGACGCCGTTTCGCGGCGCGGCTCGATTCCCGCGTCATGCTTTGTGAATGTGAACCTCGCCGGGCTTGCCGCCGCCTGGATTCGCTGCTGGCGCGCGCCGGTAATCTGTCCACATTCGCCGAGTCAACTTCCCCAGCGGCGCACAGGACTTGTTAAACTCCTGTCATGCTGATAGCACACAAGATCGCGCTCGACCTGAACGACAAACAGGCCACCTACATGGCCCGCGCCGCCGGGTGCGCCCGCTTTGCCTACAACTGGGCGCTGGCCGAATGGAGCCGCCAGTATGCCGCGTGGGAAGCGGACAACAGCCAGCCCCGGCTCAACCAGATGGCCTTGCGGCGGCAGTTGAACGCCGTGAAGAAGCACGAATATCCGTGGATGCTGGAAGTGACGAAATGCGCCCCGCAACTGGCGATCATGCAGTTGGGGCAAGCCTTTCAGGACTTCTTGGCCGGCCGCGTCCGCTACCCGCAATTCAGGAAGAAAGGCATTTACGACCGCTTCAGCCTTTCCAATGACCAGTTTGCCGTCGAGGGCTCCCGCCTCCGCGTCCCCCATCTGGGCTGGGTACGGATGCGCGAGTCTTTACGCTTCACGGGCAAACTCATCTCCGCCACGGTCTCCCGTGTGGCTGAGAGATGGTACGTCAGCCTTGCCGTTGAAACCCAGGACGATTCACATCTGCCAGAAGCCGAAAACCAAGGCGCGGCCGGCGTGGATTCGGGAATCAAGGCGCTGGCGACGCTTTCAACGGGAGAGAGCATCATTGGCCCGAAGCCGCACAAGGCGCTGTCGCGGCGTGTTCGCCGCTTGTCCCGAAGCCTGTCCCGAAAGCAAAAAGGATCGAGGAACCGGAACAAGGCGAAGGCCAAACTTTCCCGGCTTTACGCGCGGATTGCCAGCATCCGGCAGGACGCGACGCACAAGCTCACGACCGATCTGACGCGCCGCTTTCACACCATCGGCATCGAGGATTGGAAGGTGCGCGGGAACGTGCGCGGCACGACGCAGGATCGCCGCCTTGCCCGCTCGATTGCCGACATGAGCTTTCTTGAATTCCGGCGGCAACTGGACTACAAGGCGGCATGGCGGGGCGGCCGGGTCATCGTGGCCGAGCGCTTCCCTGCCCGCGGCCAGACCTGCCCGGCCTGCGCCGGCCGGCTCGATGAATTGCCCCTGTCCGCGCGCCAACGCACGTGCCCGGAATGCGGAACGACGCGCGGCCGGGAGGTGAATGCCGCGATCGATTTGAAAAATTACGCCGTGAGTTCCACGGTGTCTGCCTGTGGAGGGGAAGGCCCGGCCTTGGTCGCAAGACAAGGACGAGACCGGCCCCAATGAAGCAGGAAATCAACGCCAGAGCCGCCGAACAGGTTTGATCGCGTTCATGCGGATCCGGGTAGGTTTGATGGAACGGGGATGCCATCTGCCCGATAAGGCGCTCACCCGCGCGACGGTTTCCGGCGCCGGCGGGAATCAGCCGTTCTGCACCACGATGTTGGGGAATTTGCCGCTCATGTCCTTGGCCCGCTCGGCGATCTTGACGCCGACGCGCCGGGCGATCGTCCGGTAGATGTCGGCCGCGCGCGAGAAAGGCGCGCCGACGACGGTCGGCTTGCCGGCGTCGGTCAGTTCGCGGATTTCGAGTTCCAGCGGCAGCGCGCCGAGCACTTCGACGCCGTAGTCCCGCGCCATGCGCTGCGCGCCGCCGGCGCCGAAAATGGGTTCTTCGTGGCCGCATCGGGAACAGACGTGGATGCTCATGTTCTCGACCAGGCCGAGGATCGGAACGCCGACCTTCTCGAACATGCGCAAGCCCTTGCGCGCGTCGATCAGCGCGATGTCCTGCGGCGTGGTGACGATCAGCGCGCCGGTCAGCGGCGCCTTCTGCGCCAGCGTGAGCTGCGCGTCGCCGGTTCCCGGCGGCAGGTCGACGACGAGATAATCGAGCTCCCGCCAGCGGGTCTGGTCGAGCAATTGCCCCAGCGCCTGGGTCACCATCGGGCCGCGCCAGACCATCGGCGAATCGACGTCGACCATGAAGCCGATCGACATCGCCTGCAGGCCGAAGGCGCGCAGCGGTTCGATCGTCTTGCCGTCTTCCGATTCCGGCCGCTGGCCGGTCAGGCCCAGCATCTGCGGCACCGACGGGCCATAGATGTCGGCGTCGAGCAGGCCGACGCGGGCGCCCTCGTCCGACAGCGCCAGCGCCAGATTGACCGCCGTCGTGCTTTTGCCGACACCGCCCTTGCCAGAGGCCACGGCGATGATGTTCTTCACCCCGGGCAGCGGTTTCAGGTTGCGCTGCACGGCGTGCGCCACGATCTTCACCGCGATGTTCGCGGCGACGCCGGTCACGCCCGGCACGGCGCCGACGGCCTCGGCCACCGCCGCGCGGATCGCCTCCAACTGCGTTTTCGCCGGATACCCCAGTTCGATGTCGAAAGACACCTGCCCGCCCTCGACCTTGAGATTCTTCAGCGCGCGGGTCGAAACGTAGTCTTTCCGCGTGTTCGGATCGATGAAATCCTCAAGCGCCGCCTGGACGGCTTCGCGCGTCACGGCCATGGGTCAAGCTCCTTTGATGTTTCAATCCACGTCCGGCAAGCCGGACGAAAGCACGGAAAGGGTTACACCCTCCCGTGCGGGATTATCCCCCTGAAGGGGAAGGTTTCCAACCAGAGTCGGTTTTTGATGAAACGACGTCCAGTCTAACCCAGAAACCGCCCTTGGACGGACCAGAGGACAGTTCAGTTGCCGGGCCCGAAGCGCCCGCAAATATTACTGTCTTCCGTCATCTGTCCCCTGTCATTTGGAATCTATCCTCTGATACCTTCCTCCCGGAAGGCTGGCGATACGTCCTTCGAGTTCCAGGTGCAGGAGAATCACCGACAGCGCTTCGGCGGTCAATCCCGAGCGGCTGGCGAGTTCGTCCAGGCCGCAGGGATCGTAGCCGATGAGCGCCAGGATCGCCGTGTTCGCGTCTGTTTCGCTGGCCGCCGGCGTCCCCGCCGCGCGTAAGGCCGGCGCGGGCGTGGGCGCGGGCGTAGGCCAGCGGAGTTCTTCGAGGATGTCTTGCGCGGTTTCCACCAGCTTGGCGCCGTCCCTGATCAGCCGG
>JAISQQ010000091.1 GCA_031274075.1 Accumulibacter sp. | reverse complement strand
CCCACCTCGAAATCCCGGATGAAGGGCTGGAGCGCGTCCTGCGCCTGGAAGCCGGCCAGCATCTCCCGCGCCGCGGCGGCGGCTTCCTCCTCGCTGGCCACGCCCGGCGTGATCTGCAGGAACTCGTCGCCGCCGATGCGCGCGGTGACGGCATCGAGCGTGTCGCCGCCGGGGTTCCCGGGATTCTGGATGCTCGCGGCATGGCCCTGCCGGGAAGCGCCCAGGAACGCCGCGATGTTGCGCAGCAGCTCGTCGCCGGCGTCGTGGCCGGCGCTGTCGTTGACCCGCTTGAAGTTGTCGAGGTCGACGAAGAAAACCGCGAACGGCGGGGAGGACGCGGAGAAGGAGCGGCTCTTCCGCTCCAGGTAATTGAACAGGTAATAGCGGTTGACCAGTCCGGTGATGGCGTCGTGGTTGGCGATGCGGTAGAGCTTCGCCTGCATCGAGGCGTTGTAGCGGACCAGCAGGAAAAGCACGGCGAACAGCACCGCCATCGACAGCGCCATGACCACGGCCAGGAGCACGACGTTGGAGAAAGCCGTCTGCTTGGCGCGGCCGATGAAGACATCGTCGATGTCGATGCCGATCACGCCGGCGACCTGGCCGCTTTCCGGATCGTGCAAAGGTATCGCGCCGGTGTTGTAGGAACCCCATTCGTCCCTGGCGTTCATGATGCCGACGCTGGACTCGCCGGCAAAGGCCTTGAGGTGCACCTCGGCGATGTCGGTATATTCGGTGACGATCCCCTCGGTGTCCGGATCGCTGTCGTCGTGCCCGTCGATGGCCTCCTGATCGGTGTCGAAGATGAAGTAGTAGCGGTCGCCGATCTTCTTGAGCACATAGATATATTTGACCTTGGTGCTGTCGCGCAGTCTTTGCAGCTTGGCGATCATCGCGTCGAATTTTTCGCGGTGCCGGTCGATGTCGTCCTCGCTATTGATCGCCTTGAACATATCCAAATGCTCGGAGACGACCTCGCTGGCGCCGAAGCAGACCGCCAGCAACTCGGCCTTGACGCTGTCTTCGAGGATGCTTTCGAGTTCCGTGTTGTTGTGCAGGTTGATGCACAAGGCGACGACGAGCACGAGCACGAAGAGCATCGCGACCACGAAGATCGACTTGCTCGGCAAGATTCGTTCTCGATGCTCTTCCAGGCTCTTCCTGAGCGAGCCGGAGGAAGCGGAAACATTCGTTTGGGAAAAACGGGAGGCGTCCATATCCAAAGGAATCCCTGGTCAATTCCCGCGATAACATACCACAAGGTCAGAGGACAGAAGACAGTTCAGTTACTGGGCGCGGAGCGCCCACAAGAATTACTGTCCTCTGTCCTCTGTTACCCCCTCGGGTCGAAGGCGTCGCGCACGGCGTCGGCGAGCAGGTTGGCGGCGAGCACCAGGGTGAACATGAAGGTGAAGGCCGAGGCCAGCGACCACCATACCGCCGGTTCGCGCGAGAGTTCCATGCGCGCGTTGTTGATCATCGTGCCGAAGCTGGTCATCGTCGGGTCGACGCCGATGCCGACGTAGGACAGCACCGCTTCGGCCAGCACCAGGCCGGAGAAATCCATGACCAGCGTGATGATCACGAGATGCATCAGGTTGGGCAGGACGTGGCGCCGCAGGATGGCCAGGTCGGCGACGCCGAAGGCTTGCGCCGCCTGGATGTATTCGAGCTCGCGCAGCTTTAGCGTCTCGCCGCGCAGCAGGCGGCACAGGCTGGTCCAACTGGTCAGGCCGAGGATGAAGCACAGCGAGAGCAGGCGCAGGTCGGCCCGCTCGGCGGCGGTGGCGAACCATTGTGGATGGGTGTCGATGATCACCTGCATCATCAGCACGGCGGCGGCGATCAGCAGCACGCCGGGAATCGAGGAGATCGTCGTGTAGAGGTACTGGATCGCGTCGTCCACCCAGCCGCGGAAGTAGCCGGCGAGGATGCCGAGGCCGATCGCCACCGGCAGGGCCACCAGCGTGGTCACCAGCCCGATCACCAGCGCCGTGCGCACGCTCTTGAGAATCTGGTAGAAAACGTCCTGGCCAACCTTGTCGGTGCCGAAGACGTGGTAGTCGCCGCACAGCGCGAGGATCGGCAGCAGCGCCAGCAGCAGCGCGCCGGAGGCGATCAGCACCGCGTTCCAGGCGAATCCGGTCTCCCCTTTCCACAGCCGCGACCACGCCTGCCCGACGCGCTCGCCGGCGCGCCGGGCGAGGACGCGCGCCACCGCCCAGGCGAGCGCGGCGAACACGCCCGCGGCCAGCGCCGCGGCGGCCAGCGCCTTGGCCAGCACGTCGCCGTCGCGCGCGGCCTCGTCGTCGCCCAGGTGCGCGCCGCCGTATTTGAGGCGCGGGAAATCGCGCAGCGTGCGCAGGCTGCCGTCGGCGGCGCGGATTTCCATCGTTTCCTTGGCGTAGGCGCGCGTGGCGAGCGGCGCGGAGTAGGTTTTTTCGCTGGCGAGGCGCAGCGGCGCGGCGAGGGCGTCGAGCGCCGAGAGCACTTCGACGGCGTAGGCCGCCGCTTGTTCCGGCAGCGGGTTTTCCAGGCGCGGCCGGTAGTGCAGCGAATCGAGCAGGCCGACCGCGACGAAGGCCGCCAGGATCGTCGCCGCCGCCATTCCGGGCCGGTTCGCGCCGACCCGCCGCCACGCCGCCCGCGACGGGGGATTGCGCCACGACAGCGCGGCCAGGGTCGCTCCGGCCAACGCCAGCAGCCAGATCAGCGCGTCGGACCAGAGCAGGATGGGTAGGATAGGCGGGGCGTTCATCGTTCGAGCCGGATGCGCGGGTCGACCAGGGTGTAGGAGAGATCGGTCAGGATCAGCCCGGCGATGTACAGCACCGAGCCGATGAAGACCATCGAGCGCACGACGGCGAAATCCTGCGCGCCGATGGCGTCGATGGTGTAGCTGCCGAGGCCGGGAATGCCGAAAAACGATTCGCTCAGCAAGGATCCCATGAACAGCAGCGGAATGACCGCGACGACGCCGGTCAGGATCGGGATCAGGGCGTTCCTGAGCACGTGGCGGAAGAGCACGTCGATCTCGGAAAGCCCCTTGGCGCGCGCCGTGCGCACGTAGTCCCGGCCGATCTCTTCGAGGAACAGGGTGCGATACCAGCGCGTCGACGCGCCGATGCCGGAAACCACGCCGATCGCCACCGGCAGGATGAGGAACTTCCAGGCGTCCAGTCCCTCGCCGAAGCCGGAGATCGGCACCAGCCGCCAGAGCTTGCTGACCAGGTACTGGCCGCCGATGATGTAGAACAGGCCGGACACCGACATCATCGCCACGCACAGCACGACGCCCCAGAAATCGAGCCGGGTGGCGCGGAAGAAGGCCAGCAGCAGCGCGCAGCTCACGCTCACGAACAGCCCGAGCGCGAAGGTCGGCACGGCGATGGCCAGCGACGGCATCATGCGCAGGCGGATTTCGCGCGTGATGTCGCGCCCGTCCTCGGCGCGTCCGAAATCCCCGGCGAACATGCGCGCCGACTTGGCGAAGAAGATGGTCTCGGTGAGCACGCCGCTTCCCTTGGCGTCGAGGTTGAGCAGCAGGGGCTTGTCGTAGCCGCGCTCGGCCTTCCACTGCGCGATCGCCTCCGGCGTCACGCGCTTCGCCCCGAGCTGCATGCGCGCCATGTCGTCGGGGGTGTTGACGACGAAGAACAGCGCGAAAGTGATGAGGTTTACCCCGATCAGGATCGGGATCGCGTAAAGCAGGCGGCGCAGGAGGTAGGCGAACATGGGTGAAGGATTGGCTGGGTATCAGAAGCTGTTTTAGAAATCAGAAAGACGTTTGAGAAGCAGATGGATCATCCAGGGTAGGGCGCGCTCTCCGAGCGCGCCGGTTGGCGGCATCCAGGTAGGGCGCGATCTCCGAGCGCGCCGGGGGGCGGCGGTTTCGGAGAAACCGCCCTACCTTCCCCCAGGGCGTGAATTGAGGTTTTTGGGATATATGCATTTCTCGTACCCATTTTTTTTAAAACAGCTTCTCAGGGCATCGCGGTTCCTGGCGGCGCGAAGATGAGTCGCGGATGACGTTGATTTCAGGGGCTATCGAACCGGGTTTTTGTTGGGGTTCGTTTTATTCACCCCGAGCTATGCGGGCTTTCGTTACGGAGTCGTCACCTTCACCGGAAGCAAGCGTCCTGTCTGCAAAGAATGCGGATTCCGGGAAATCCGTTTTTTGATGGCTTGAAGTTCAGCGCGCTGTTCGCGTGGCGTCTCCTCGGCTTGCTCGACAAAGCGGAGCCGGGGCAGGCTAATGGGTGTCCTCTGTTTCCTGTTGGGCCGACCGGAGATTAGACGGTTCGGCGTTGGCTCGCCGGTGTGGCGCCGATCCCTTACGCGGCATGGACGCTACTGCGCTACTTCGCAGGGTTGGGGATCATCTGGCAAGAGGTTTGACGCCAGGAAAAAAGGCTTCTATTGCTTCCGGCTGTAGATGTCGAGTATTTGCGAGAGGAAGTCCAGGGTGCTGTCGTCGATGCCCCCCAGGTGGATGAACGGAGCAAGCAGCCCCTCGAAAAATGCTTTCTCATCGTCAAAACCGAAGGAGGTATTGGCCAGCTTCGCCTTGATTTCATCGGCCAGGGCAAGTTTGTTCTGGATGCTGCCGAGGTACTTGGCGTCATTGGCGGCGATTTCTTCCGGCGTGGTGCCGGGGTGCGGTTCCACAAGGACAACACCGCTGTTTTGCCAATATCTTTGATCACCCAGACGGAACGCCACAGTGCCGACTTGCGTTGCGTCCAGACCGTTTTCCTTGGCGGCAATGTACATGTCGGTCAAGCTGTTTATGTCGTTATAAGTCAGATTGGAAAAGACTACATCCGCGCACATGTTTTGGTATTTGATCCGATCTGCGGCACTGTATCGGATGGCGGCAATGCCTGCGTTATCCGCCTTCAACTGCGCAAGCGTCTCGTCCTTGTCCAGCGCCAGGCCCATTTGTTTGGCTTGATCGACGAGCGTTGTCGCCGCCTTGTCGAAGAGATAGTTGTTGTATCGCTCGACATCAAGGTATCCACTTTCTCTATTCAGCACGTAGCCCGCGCTGTCGTATTTCCAGCCGGTAAAGGGTTTGAGGTGTTCCTTTTGCACGAAGGCGCTGGCGGCTTCGTAGAATTCGGCCAGGGCACGCGCCTTCGGCGAGATTTGCGGCTCCGGGCTGGCGGTGACGGATACCTCGTTGGCGCTTCCGCTGCCGCGAGTCTCCGTCCGGGTCGTGGGCGACGGCGCGGCGGGCGTCGAAGCGAGGGAAGATACCGTATTCATGGGATTCCTTTCATGGGCCACGCCCTGAAAATCATGCGAAAGTAACGGAACCCGCGGGGCTGAGGGCGATTCCGAAATCATCCGGCGTGGCGAGCTTGCTGGTCAGACCCCAACTCAAGTTCCGGTCGTATTGCCTGGAACCGATTTCCAGGCCGTTCGGCGCGCGGGGCGCGGCTCCCCAGAGCTTGTCGCCTTCGGAGTAGTCGTCGCCGAACGAGTCGGGAAGCTGCTTCATCAGTTCTTCCATCGACTTTTTCCAGTACTCGCTCACGGTGTCTTCGCCGCCGCCGCCACTTTCCCAGAACCGGATGTAATGCTCCATCCGGGCGACGTAGAACGGGGGATAGCTGGACTGCTCGATGGCGGAACCCGCCTGGTACTCGGCAATGCACGCCTTGTAGAAGTTGGTGAACGTGCCGGTCGTGTTCTCCTCGATTTGCGCCTTTGCGACAACCATACGCCCCCAAGCTAATTCCTGCTTTTGATATTCACTGAACGCGGCGTGGCGTTCATTGAGGGTGAAGGCATCGCCTTGGTCATAAAAAATCAAGGCCAACTGTTCGCGGGACAATCCCGCGAAGGGGTTATTACCGTTCCGTCCATTGCTTTTGGCGAATTCGGTCGCCTGCCTGGCGCGCGCCAATAATTCCGGGTCGTCGGTATCGGGCACTTCGGCATTGGCGCTGGCTCTGTTGGCATAATAGCTGTTCCCGGCAACCTCATCTTTCAGGGCGTTACCCAACACCGCCAGTTGCGAGCGCGTCTTGCCGGCGTCGCGTGCCGCCGCGCGCTCCGCCGCTTCGCTCAACTGGCGGGCGAGCGTGGAAATCGTCGCGCCGGTGCCGGCGGCGTTACCGATCTTGCCGCCGCCTTCCACCGCGCCGGACGCGGCAACGCCCGCGAGCGACGAGGCGCTGCCCCACGAATTCGCGGTATATGGATTGATCGCAAGCATGATGTCCCTCCGGACAGAATGGTATTCCCTGGCTGTAACGGCCTCGGTTCGGCAAACTTTGGCGTTATTTGGCCTCCCGCCTTCGACGCTTCGGGCGGGAGGCCGCGGGCTGGCTTCATCGGGAATTCACTGGCCAGTTGCAAGGAGGCGCC
>JAISQQ010000073.1 GCA_031274075.1 Accumulibacter sp. | reverse complement strand
TGACTTTGTCCGCGCGTCATCCCAAGGATTTCATGGTATAAACACCCCCCCGGACGAGAAAAGAGGCTGGATTTCAATGCCCCTTGGCTTTTACATCATCATGGCGGCGCAATTCTTTTCGGCGCTCGCCGACAACGCGCTGCTGATCGTCGCCATCGCCGCCTTGCGCGAAATGCTGGCGCCGTCGGCCTACGAACCGCTGCTGAAATCGTTTTTCGCCGTCTCCTACGTCGTGCTCGCCGCCTTCGTCGGCGCCTTCGCCGATTCGATGCCGAAATGGAAGGTCATGTTCATCAGCAACACGATCAAGATCTTCGGCTGCGCGCTGATGTTCTTCGCCGTCGACCCGCTCCTGGCCTACGCCGTGGTCGGCCTCGGCGCCGCCGCCTACTCGCCGGCCAAGTACGGCATCCTCACCGAATACCTGCCGCATCGCCTGCTGGTCGTCGCCAACGGCTGGATCGAAGGGCTGACCGTCGGCGCCATCATTCTCGGCGTGGTCATCGGCGGAGCGCTGATCGAGCCGGTCGTCGCCAACTGTTTCCTGGCCTTCGATTTCCCGCTCATCGACACCGGAATCGATACGGCGCCCGAAGTGGCGCTGTGTTTCGTCGCCGCGTTCTATATCGTGGCGGCGGTGTTCAATCTCTACGTTCCAGACACCGGCGTCGACCACAAGCCGCTGCGCAAGAACCCCTGGTACCTGACTTGCGAATTTGGCCATTGCCTGATGCTGCTCTGGCGGGACCGCCTCGGCCAGATCTCGCTGGCCGTCACCACGCTGTTCTGGGGCGCCGGCGCCACGCTGCAGTTCATCGTCATCAACTGGGCGGAAGCCGCGCTCAAGCTGGACCTGTCGAAATCGAGCATGCTGCAGGGGTTCGTCGCCATCGGCGTGGCGCTGGGAGCGGCGGCGGCGGCCAAGACCATCACGCTGAGGAAATCGGTCAAGGTCATCCCGCTCGGCATCGCCATGGGTCTCATCGTGCTGGCGATGAATTTCGTGCACCACACCTGGCTGGCCATGAGCCTGCTGTTCGTCATCGGCGTGCTGTCGGGCTTTTTCGTGGTGCCGATGAACGCCCTGCTGCAGCACCGCGGACACATCCTGATGGGCGCCGGCCATTCGATCGCGGTGCAGAACTTCAACGAAAACCTGTCGATCCTGGTCATGACCGGCCTGTATTACGCGATGAGCAAGGCCGACCTGTCGATCCACTGGGTCATCACCCTGTTCGGCCTCTTCGTCAGCGCCAGCATGCTGCTCGTGAAGCGCCGGCACGAAGCCAACCAGCGCGACCACGACGACCTGATCCACCTCGACGACCGCGTGCGCTGCACCAAGGCTAAATAGCCCGCGATAAAGCCGCGTTCGTCCTGTGCGGGCGCTTGGGTCAAGCGACCGCGAGCGTCAGACGCCCGGGCGCTTCGGCCGCCGGCCGTATCTTGATCTCGATGTCGTAGCCGAGGCGATTCAAACAGTCCATCAGCTTGCGCTCGGAGAGGTTGGTGAAATCGCCGCGCATCATGCCCGATACTTTCGCCTGCGGGACGCCCATGCGCTTCGCCGCCTCTTGTTGCGTCAGCCCGAGGGTACGCGTCGCCTTCCTGATCTCGACCACCAGGCCCGTCTTGATCTTGAGCTTTTCGGCGTCGGGCAGTCCAAGGTCGGCGAAGACGTTGTCCGAGCCGCGTTGAACCTCAACGCCTCCAACGATTCGTTTTTGCATTTCTTGGCTCCTGTTTGCGATCTTTTCTCTGGGCACGGGTTTCCAGCCCGCCGGGGCGTTGGCGCCAAACCGTTGGCGCACCCCTACGTGTCGGGGATCAGGGATCAGATTCCACATTTCACGTTCCACTCAAGGAACGCATCAAGGTCCGCGCGCGGCACAGATCCTCCCAGGCCTTGGCCTTGTCCGGCAGGTTGCGCAGCAGGTATGCCGGGTGGTAGGTCGCCAGCACCGGAATCTCATGATCGCCGTCGCGGTAGCCCAGCGTCTTGCCGCGCAGGCTGGCCAGCGATCCTTCGCGCCCAAGCACGGCGTTGACCGCCGCCCGGCCGAGCAGGACGATCAGGCGCGGCCGGATCAAGGCGATCTGCCGTTTCAGGTAGGGGAAACACGCGGCCATTTCGACGTTTTCCGGCGTGCGGTTGCCGGGCGGCCGGCATTTCACGGCGTTGGCGATATAGACGTCCTCGCCGCGCGCCAGGCCGATGGCCGCGAGCATGGCGTCGAGCAGGCGGCCGGCCTGGCCGACGAAAGGCTCGCCGCGCGCGTCCTCCTCGGCTCCCGGAGCCTCGCCGATGAACAGCCAGGCCGCGTTTTCGTCGCCCACGCCGGGAACGGCCTGCTTGCGCTGGGCGCACAAGCCGCAGGCGCGGCAATCGAGAATGGTCCGGCGCAGTTCTTCCCAGCCTATGCCGGCAACGCCGGATCGACCCACGGTTTCCGGCATCCCGGCCGGCCGGGCTTTCCCTGGCGATAACGCCACGGCGGCCGGACGATCGTCCGGCGGCGGCGTGTTCACAGTCCGCGTCTCCACGGCCCGCGTCTCCACCGCCTCTTTCGTCCTTCGGGCGACGGGCGGAACGTCGCGCCGCACCCACAGGGGAGAGAATCCCATTTCCGCGAGCATGGCCTTGCGCGACGGATTCACGCGCTGATCTCCCCAAGGGCGCGGGTCAGCACCAGCGCGTCCTCGCGTCCGATGTCCGCGGGATAGTAGGCGCGGCGGACGCCGACCTGGCGAAAGCCGAAATGGCGATACAGGGCCAGCGCCCGCTCGTTGGACGGACGGACTTCGAGCAGCAGCGTCCCCGCGCCGCCGCGCCGCGCAACATCCATCGCATGGCGCAGCAGGCGGGCGCCGAAGCCGAAACCCTGGCGCTTTTCGGCAACGCTGAGATTGAGCAGATGCGCCTCGTCGACGGCCAGCATGAGTACGAAATAACCGACCAGCTCGCCGCCGACGCGGCATACCCAGCCACTGTAGCCGCTGCCGATCGAGTCGGTGAAGTTGGCCCGGCTCCACGGATGCGAGTAGACCTGAAGTTCGATGCGCCCGATGTCGTCGAGATCCCACGCGCTCATCGGCAGCATTTCGACGGCCGGTTCGAGCACCGCGTTCATCAGGCGCGGCCCCCTTCGGCCAGGCGCTCGGCGACGGTCTTGGCTACCTTGTCGCGCACGTAGAGCGGCGCGGCGTCCGCCGGGTCGACGCGCTCTCCGCGTTCGATGCGCGGCGCGGCCAGGCGCGCGACGAATTCGGCATGCGGCCGGATGTCCGCTTTCCAGTCCGTGACCACGCCGGCCAGACGTTCGCGCAGCGCGGGATACGCCAACAGCCCGCTGCCGCAGGCCAGCCAGCCGGATGGGCCGGATGAGCCGGGCAAGCCGGGCAGCGAAACGCGTTCCGGCGGACAAACGCCGATCTCGCCCTGCAGAACGCCATCGACGAACGCGCCGTGATACACCTCGCCCATGCGCGCGTCGAGCGTCACCATCACGCGCCCGCCGCCCGCCGCCAGCGCCATGGCCTCGAGCGTGCCGACGCCGAGCAGCGCCAGACCGCGGCCCACGGCCAAGCCTTGCGCCACGCCGCAGGCCACGCGCAACCCGGTAAACGATCCCGGCCCCATGCCGAAGGCGATGCCGTCGAGATCGGAAAAACCCAGCCCTTCCGCTTTCAGCGCCGCCTCGGCCGCCGGCAGCAAGGCGGCGGAATTGGACAATTCACGCGGACAATCGCGGGCGACGACCCGGCCATCCAGCCACAAGGCGACGGAACCCGGATCGGCCGCGGTTTCGAGGGC
Organism: Accumulibacter sp.; assembly: GCA_031274075.1. GTDB lineage: Bacteria > Pseudomonadota > Gammaproteobacteria > Burkholderiales > Rhodocyclaceae > Propionivibrio. The sequence goes on along the minus strand of JAISQQ010000073.1, from coordinate 1,861 downwards.
GAGAATTTTCATGGGCGACATTTTACCCGCTGTCTTCGCTCCCACCTATGGACTGGCGCCGCGCCGGATTCCCCGCCCTCGCCGCGTGGCACGGGCAGCCCTCGCCCGCGGCGGCCCGCGCCAGGTTGCGCAGGATTCCGCACTGGCCGGCTTTGTGGCTGGCGTCGCAGGTTCTGCGCAGCGCGCGCAGTTGCCCTTCGAGCAGGCGTAGCGACTCGATCTGCTGGTGGATGCGCGCGATCTGACGGTCGACCAGCCGGTTGACTTCGTCGCAGGCCAGCTCGGAATTCATGTGGAAACGGCGCAGCAGGCGCACCTCCGGCAGGCCGATGCCGAGCGAGCGGCAGTGGCGGATGAAATTGAGCTGCGTGAGATGCGCTTCGGCGTAGCGCCGGTAGCCGTTCGCTTCACGCGCCGGCGCGTCGAGCAGCCCTTCCCGTTCATAGAAGCGCACCGTTTCCACGTCGCAATCGCCGCGTTTGGCGAGTTCGCCGATCCTCATGTCCGTCCTCCAAAAAAAACACTTGACCCTGTAGCAACTACAGACTGTGAAATGATCGCATTTCCACAGAAAAGATGAAAGGATGACGATGAATCCGCAGACCCCGTCAAAAAAAGCAATCGCTCCCCACGCTCTCCACGCTCCTCACACTCTACCGCGCGACGCATGCGGCGCGGCGGACTGCTGCCGGGAACCGGCTTATCCGCCCGCTCATTCTTCCCCTCCCACCTCCCCGTTCCCGCCGGACGGCGCGCGCCAGGTACGCTACCGCATCGACAAGATGGACTGCCCGACCGAGGAGCGGCTGATCCGCAAGCGCCTGGAATCCATGGACGGCGTCGTCCGCCTCGATTTCAACCTGCTGGCCCGCGAACTGACCGTCTACCACCGGCTCGATGATCCGCGGCCGATCGCCACGGCGCTGGCCGCCCTGGACATGGCGCCGCGTCCGCTGGCCGGCGGCGAGCCGAAAAGCGCGCTGCCGCCGGCGCTCGACGCGCGGCAGAAAATCGCGCTGGGCATCGGCGGCCTGGCCGCGGCCAGCGCCGAGGGACTCGCCTGGCTGAGCGGCCAGGAAATTTCCGCGCCGGTCATGCTCCTGGCCGCGGTGTCGATCCTGGCCGCCGGCCTGCCGACGCTGAAGAAAGGCTGGATCGCGCTGCGCAACCGCGCGCTCAACATCTATTTCCTGATGTCGCTGGCGGTCCTCGGCGCGCTGGCCATCGGCAACTGGCCGGAAGCCGCGATGGTCGTTTTCCTGTTCGCGCTCGCCGAGACGATCGAGGCGCGCTCGCTCGAACGCGCGCGCCACGCGATCCACGCGCTGACCGCCCTGGCGCCGGAAAGCGCCGAGGTGGAGAGCGCCGGCGGCTGGCGCGCGCAAGCGCCGGAAACCGTCGCCGTCGGCAGCCGCGTCCGCGTCCGCGCCGGCATGCGCGTGCCGCTCGACGCCCGCGTCGCGGCGGGCCACGCGGCGCTCGACCAGGCGCCGATCACCGGCGAAAGCCTGCCGGTGGACAAGCAGGCCGGCGATCCGCTCTACGCCGGCAGCATCGTCGCCGACGGCGTGGTGGAAGCGATCGTGACCGCTCCCGCCGGCCAGAGCACGCTGGCGCGCATCGCCGCCGCCGTGCAGCAGGCGCAGGCGCAGCGCGCGCCGACGCAGCGCTTCGTCGACCGCTTCGCCCGCGTCTACACACCCGCCGTCGTCGCCACGGCCCTCCTGGTGGCGACGCTCGGCCCCCTGCTGGCCGGCGGAACGTGGGACGGCTGGCTTTACCAGGCGCTGGTCATCCTGGTCATCGCCTGCCCCTGCGCGCTGGTGATTTCCACCCCGGTCACGGTGGTCAGCGGCCTCAC
>JAISQQ010000020.1 GCA_031274075.1 Accumulibacter sp. | reverse complement strand
AGCCATCAGGGAATGGGTGGAGGCGTTTGGCTTGCGCCCCGTGGTGCTGCCCGACCTTGCCGATTCGCTGGATGGTCATCTGGTGGCGGCGGAATTTTCTCCCCTGACCATCGGCGGCGCATCCCGGCTTGAGGTGGCCGCGATGGGTGAATCCATTGCCACGCTGGTCATCGGCAAATCGCTGGACAAGGCGGCGGATATGCTGAAGGCGCGCACCGGCGTGCCGGATTACCGCTTTGGCGGCCTGATGGGGCTGGAAGCTTGCGACGCTTTTACAGAAACGCTGGTGCAAATCTCCGGGCAACCCGTGCCGACAAAACTGGAACGGCAACGTAATCAGCTTCAGGACGCGATGGTCGACAGCCACTTCATGCTCGGTTTTGCGCGTCTGGCATTGGCCGCCGATCCGGATTTACTTGTCATGCTTGGCCGTTTCGCGCAGGGCATGGGCGCGGAAATCGTCGCCGCCGTCGCGCCGGTAGGCTCGGAGGCGCTGGCGGCGCTGAATGCCAATATCACGATCGGCGATCTGGAAGATTTGGAAAATCTGGCGCGCCGTCATGGAGCGGAAATAGTCATTGCCAATTCCCACGGCGTCGAAACCGCCCGCCGCCTGAACCTTCCCCTGTTGCGCGCCGGGTTTCCCCAATACGATTTTTTGGGCGGCCATGCCCGCGCCTGGGTGGGCTATCGCGGTTCGAGGCAAGCCCTGTTCGACCTCGCCAATCTCTTGCAGGCTCAACATCATGACTCCCATCCCCATCCATCCCTGTACTGGCAAGACGGTCCCCGCGCCCTCGAAGCCGGGGCGACGGCTGCGGCTCGTCTGGCCTGACGACGCCGTGATGAAACCGTCCGCTCTCCTCAAGCTCGCTTTTGCCTCCGATGACCGCCTGCGCGTGAACCAGCATTTCGGTTCGGCGACCGCTTTCGTCATATACAGCCTCACGCCCCAGGGCGCGGCCGTGAGCGGCTTTGGCGAATTCCCGGAAGAAGAGATGGACGGCGGCGAAAACAAGCTGCTCGCCAGGGTGGATTTTCTCGCGGGCTGCGACGCGGTGTTCGTGCGCGCGATTGGCGCTTCCGCCATCAAGCAGCTTCTGGCCAGAGGCGTGCAACCGATCCGGGCGGACGAATCCGGCCTGATCGAAGATTTGTTGCGGGATGTCGGTGTCGCCATGACAGAAGGCGGCGTGCCGTGGATAGAACGGGCGCTGGCCGCGCGGGCAAAAGCCGGCAATCCCGACCGTTTTGCCCGCATGGAAGAAGAAGGCTGGGACGGCTGATGCAAACCCGCGCACCATTGGACAATACCCTCCGGGGCACGATACTTGCCATCCATGACGGCAAGGCAACCGTGCGCCTGAACGCGCCCGATAATGGCGGCGGCTGCGGCGCGTGTGTTCACGGCGCTTCCTGCGGCATCGGGCGGCTGGCGGCCATTGGCGCGGCAAACGCGAAACCGGCGCGCGGCATGCAGTTGAATCTGGACGCGCCGCCGGGCATCGGGGCGGGTGAGCAGGTCCATCTCCTCGCGCCCCAGGCCGGTCTGCCGCTGCTGGCCTTGCTCGGCTACGTCTTTCCCGCGTTCGCCATGCTGCTGGGCGCGGCGCTGGGACAATTTCTGCAGGGCGATGGCCTCGCGGCGCTGTTTTCCCTGCTGGCTTTTTTACTGGCGCTGGCGCTGGCGCGATTTGCCGCCGCCCGCTGTTCCGGCCTGTATCCCAGGATTTGTTCTCTTTCCAACACGGAGTCTTCCCATGAGCACTGAAACCGACCCGATCCTTGAAACCGATTTCATCCGCGAAATGACGCGCCAGATGCGCGCGCTGGATACCTATGGCACATATAACGGCTGGCCGCCGGAAAAAATCCTCGACCCCTTTGTTTTGACCAAGGAAAAGAGAGCGGAAATTCCCATCATCGGCGACCCGGACGAAATCATCATCGAACGGGTGAAATGCCTCTACAACGCCATTTCCATACTCATCGAAAAAGAGTGCGGCTTGATGGCGGTGCCGCTCATACACCTGACCCATGAAGGCTTTGGCCGCGCCCTGATTACCGTGGGCAAACTGGTCGTGGTCGACAAAACCCTGCGCGACGTGCATCGCTTTGGCTTCGCCAGCCTCTCCAAGATGAAGGACGAAGCGGACAAGCTCCTTGCCGTGGCCCTGGAGCGCATCGGCACTTATCCCGAAGTCGCGGGGCTGTGAATACCCCGACGCGCCGCCAAAGAGCCGGAGCCAATTCCCGTCCGGAAGCGGCGCGAAAACCCTGAACGCAAGACACATTCATCGGCATATTTCACCACATTTCGAGAGAGGAGCTTTACATGCCCAATATCACCGGATTGACTCTGGGCGGCACAAGCTGGACACCCGAATTCGTCACCAACATCAATCAGGAACACTGTATCGGCTGTGGCCGCTGTTACAAGGTTTGCCCCCGCGACGTACTCAATCTCATCGAAAAAGTCACCGACGACGACGATAGCGATGACGACAGCGACGACGACGGCGATGCCTCTATCATGAGCCTGAAAAACGCCAGGGACTGCATCGGCTGCGGCGCCTGCAACCGGGTCTGTCCCAAGAAATGCTACAGCTACGCGCCATCTCCGGTGCTCGCCTGAACTGCGGCTCCCTTTTCTCTTCTCTGTGCCGCCAGCAAAATCATCACGCTGGCGGCAAAAGCCGCCACAAATCTCATTGACTCTCTCCATGAATAGACCGGTGCGCACGGAAACGGCAACGCTTACCGGGTGCTTCGCGCCCGCAAGAATTACTGATACCTGATCCCTGATACGTAGGGCGGGAAAGCGCAGCGCCTCCCGCCGGTCGTTCTCTCCGGCGGCGCAGCCGCCGCCTCTATCATTCGACGGCCTTTGAGTTGGGGTTGAGGTTGGAGTTGGGATTGGGATTGGGGTTGAGATATGTATCGTGTTTTTGCTGAACTTCACCTCACTGAACGGAAAACGATTGCCCGCAGGAGCATTGGGCGCTGGCATTGGGGTTGTCGAATTTGAAGCCGGTATGGGTGAGGCTGTCGATGAAGTCGATGCTGATGTCGTCGATCATGGGATGGGTAAACGGGTCGACCAGCAACTTGATGCCTTCCACTTCGATTTCCAGGTCATCCTCGGCCTTTTCCGCTTCAAGGCGCATGCCGTACTGGAAGCCGGAACAGCCGCCGCCGGAAACCATCACTCGCAGCCCGATTACCGGCGTTTCCGAAGCGCGAATGAAGCGGCGAATGGCGTTTATCGCATTGGGCGTCAGATTGATCATCAGGATTCTCCATTGGGTCAGGGGT
>JAISQQ010000360.1 GCA_031274075.1 Accumulibacter sp. | reverse complement strand
GCAGGATGGGCGGAATCGCAACGGCATCAATCAATTTCCGGCGCATGGGCTTCTCCAAGGGGGGGGTCGACCCGCCGTCCCCGCGGGTCGTAGTCGATGGCCAGCGCCTGGTCGAGATGCACGGCGACCTTGGCGCCGGGCGGCACGACGACCGCGGCGAAGGCCTGGCCATAGAGTTTGTTGATCCAGTCGGCCATGTCGCGCACGCCGCCGGCGAGGATGCGGCCCATCGCTTCGTTGCCACTGATGCCGACCGTACCCAGCGACCCGTCGCTGCCGGAGACCACCGCCACGCTGCCGTTGTCGGACTCGATCATCGACGCCGCCGCCGCGCCCGCCGCCGTGATCAGCGCCTGCGAGCCGAGATATTGCCGGGCGTTGCTGCGCTGCTCGCCTGTAACACAGGGAATGCCGTAGGGATCGCTGATCCAGCCCAGGCCGCCCTGGGTCGCGGAACGGTTGTCGCTACCGCGGTTCGGCCCCTCCTCGGGCAAGGTGCGGATCGTGCCGTCATGGAAGACGAAGGTGACGGAACGCACCTGTCCGCGCACGCAGGACAATGTCCAGTCGCCCGACGCCGTGCCGCTGACCACCGCGCCGGCGACGTCGGGGATCTCGATGCCGTTGGCCGTCAGGTTGTCCGCGCCGATCAAGACCTTGAAGGGATACGGGTCGTTGACCGTGCCGTCGATCGGCACGCGGCCGATCAGCGCGGTCATGGCGACCGACCCCATTAACGTAGAATTCGCCGGCACGGTATAGACGGGTTTCATCATCGCGTCCGCGGCGCGGCCTCCGGCGTCGGCCACGCGCTCCGCCACCGCCGACAAGGATTTTTGCGCCGGCGCGAAACTCGTCGGGAAGTTCGGCAGGCTCCCGGGGCCGCCACTGCGGGCCGAGGGTTTGGCGTCGTCCGGCTCGACCCAGCGCGTGCCGATCCCCAGGTTCTTGCCGTCGCCCTCCTCCAGCCCCAGGCCGACCGGCAGTTCGGCCTGGCCCTCCGGGACGGCGCGTTCTTCGATGCGCCGTTGCAGATCGTTCAGCAGTCCCTGCGTCTCGCGGCGCGCGTTGTCGAGTTGCTCGCGTTCTTGTTGCAGGCGGCCGCGCTCGCCGTCGAGCGCGTTCTTGATGCGCTGTTCGATCGCGCCCTCTCGCGCGCGCAGGCGTTCGTTCTCGGCCTTCTGCGCCTGGCTGCCTTCGAGCGTGTTCTTCAATTCGCCGCGCAAGGCCTTGACCTGTGCCACCAGGGTGGCGACGGTATCGCGCGGCGTGTCGCCCTCGATGCCGAGCGCCTTCATTTCCTCGGGCGTGAGCGGACTGATGGCGTCGGACGAGGCCGCGCCGCGTTCGCCGGAGACGAGCCGGACGGCGACGATCAGCACCAGCGCCGCCAGCGGGATCAGCAGCCATTTCAGGAGCGGATTACTCGGCATGGCGAGACGCTCTTTCGAGGTGGCCGCTCAGGGCGGCGGGCGGCCGGTTCACCGCCGCGTCGACCGGCGCGATGGCCGGCCACAGCGATTCGGCGAGGCCGTGGCCGCGGGTGACGAGGTAGACCACGGTGGTGTCGGTCGCCTCGCCCGCCGGCCCGAGCGTCGGATGCTGGAAGCTCGCGGCGACGAAATCGCCCAGGAGTTCGCGCGGATCGAGGTCGAGCCCATGCGCCGAGACGTTGGTGAGCCGCACCGCCGTCACCCACTGGTCTTCGAGCCGCCACGCGGCGAGGGCTTGCGCGCGCACGGGCCGGGCCGGCAGCAGGGCGTCGAGCGCAAGATCGCGGCGCAGCGGGACGCGCCGGATACCGGCGACGGGTTCGACGGTGCGCAAGGGGGCGTAGAGGTTCTGCGCCGCGTAGCGCACGAGGACGACCGGGACGGGGGTTTGACGCCGGGAAGTTTCCGGCGCCGTTCCGTTCGTCCCGCTCGTCTCCGTGGTTTTGACGTCCTCTTCGACGATGCGCACGGGTTCGAGCGGCGCCTGTCCGTCGCGCGCCGGCTCGGCGGCGACATCGATCAGGATCAGCGCGCCCGACTCGACGTCCTGCAACTGAATCCGCGTCGGCGGTAGCGCGTCGTTCGCCTTGAGGTAGATCGCTCCGCCCGCGCTCTGCACGCGCAGGCGCTCGCCGACGCCCGCCGGCACGCCGACGCGCACGTTGCGGTCGAGGAAGACTACGCGCTCCTCGCCGACGACGAGCGGCACGGCGAGCGGCAGGCGCTGCCAGCGCAGGAGTTCGACGGCCGCGCCGGGGGGAACGAAACCCACGGTCAACACGAAGGCGGCCAGGAGCGGCAGAGCGTTCTTCATGGTTTTTCTCCCGGCGAGGGAAGCTCGATGCGTTGCGGCGGCGTCGAATAGCAGTCGAGGACGAGGCCGAAGGGATTCTTCTCGGGGTCGACGTCCTGACGGGCGACCTTGATCGTGTAGCGCACCAGCGCGCGTTTGACCTGTTCGCTGCTGTAATACTCGTCGGCGCTGATGTCCAGGACGACGATCCAGTCGCGCTCGGAGAGGACTTTGACGCGCGCGGACGGATCGTCGCCGTAGCCGCGGCCTGGAATCTCATAAATGCCTCGCACGCGCTGGCGCAGTTCGCCGTTGCTGCGGCGATACTCGAAGTCCTCGCGCAGCGTGGTCCGGCACGCCGGCGTGAGATACGCCGAGAGCCTTTGCAGGTTGCGCGGGTAATCCTCCTCGCCGTTCGCCGGCCAGCGGTTGAGCTGCTGGAAGACGTAGAAGGTGAAGGCGTAGACCGACTCGGGCGGCACGTCCCACCATTTGCGGGTGCTGCCCGAGCGCAGGTCGGGCGGGACGTGGATGGTCAGATCCTTCGGTGCGCTCCACCAGCCGAAGCCGAGCAAAAGCGCGACGAGCAACAGCGCGATGAGCCCCAGGCGCAGGGAGTTCACGTGTGCCCGCAGGTGTTGGACTTCGTTTCTGAAACGGCTCATGCCTTATCTCGCGGGAGGGATGGAAAAAACTTCTGGCGCCGCACCGACCATCCGCCCGAGCGGGTGATGAGGCCGCCCGCCCGCGTGGGGTAGCGCCGGGCCAGATGCCATTGCAGCTGGCGGTAGAGCCAGGTCTCGGGGCGTCCGCGTTTCTGCCGGCGCAGGAAGCCGCCGCCGGCGAACACGCCGAGCGCGATGGCCGCGACGACGGCGGTGGGAATCAGCGCGATACTCCTCGCCGCCCAGGCCAGCACGCCGCCGAACAGGAAGCCGGCCGTGCCGGAGAGGCCGACGCAGAGCCACAGTTCGTCCGCGGTCAGCCCGCGCACGACGACCGGCTGGCGGTTGAGCCGGTGCGGCAGGAAAGTCACGAGTTTGTCCATTTCAGAAGACAGAAGACAGAGGACAGGGTTCAGAGGACAGAGGACAGGGTTCAGAGGACAGAGGACAGAAGACAGTAATATTTGCGGGCGCGAAGCGCCCGGAAACTGAACTGTCCTCTGTCTTCCGTCCTCTGTCCTCCGTTCAAAGTACGCCGGTGGCCTTGGTGAGCAGCCAGACGCCGATGACCAGGAGGGCCGCGCCGACGGCGACGGTCAGGCCGAACTGGCCCCAGGTGGCGCGTCCGTTGTGGATTTCCGAGTAGCGGCCGTAGGCGTGGTAGCAGACGCCGATGAACATCGAGGCCACCACCAGCAG
>JAISQQ010000162.1 GCA_031274075.1 Accumulibacter sp. | reverse complement strand
GACTTGAATTTTCCCGCCCGTTTGCGTAGTGTTCGCCCTTTTTCCACAGGATCGAAACGCCGATGGCCGCTACCGCAGAACTTCGCATCATCCAGAAAATCGCCGAGGAAATCGGCTGCGTCCCGTCCCAGGCCGCCGCCGCCGCCGGTCTGCTCGACGAAGGCGCCACCGTGCCTTTCATCGCCCGCTATCGCAAGGAAGCCACCGGCGGGCTCGACGACACGCAGTTGCGCGCGCTCGACGAGCGCCTCGTCTACCTGCGCGAACTGGAGGAGCGGCGCGCGGCGATCCTCGCCTCGATCGCGGAACAGGGCAAGCTCGCCCCCGAACTCGCGGCGCTGATCGAGGCCGCCGGGACCAAGCAGGCGCTCGAAGATCTCTACCTGCCGTACAAGCCCAAGCGCCGTACCAAGGCGCAGATTGCCCGCGAGGCCGGTCTCGCGCCGCTCGCCGAGGCCCTGCTCGCCGACCCGACGCTGAAGCCCGAGGACGAAGCCGGGAAATACCTGAACGCCGACGCCGGGTTCGCCGACGTCAAGGCCGCGCTCGACGGCGCGCGCCAGATTCTCATGGAACGGTTTTCGGAAGACGCCGCGCTGCTCGGCTGGCTGCGCCAGTACCTCGACGAACACGGCGTGATCGGATCGACCGTCGTCGAAGGCAAGGAAAACGAGGGCGCCAAGTTCCGCGATTACTTCGACTATTCCGAGCCGCTCGGCGCCATTCCCTCGCACCGCGCCCTCGCTCTCTTGCGCGGGCGCAACGAAGGCGTGCTGCGGGTGGCGCTGTTGCTTGACTCGGAACTGGGCGAGGCGGCCCCGCCCGCCGGCCACAACCCTTGCGAGGCCCGCATCGCCCGGCATTTCGGCATCGCCAGCCAGGACCGCCCGGCCGACAAATGGCTGGCCGACACCGTGCGCTGGACCTGGCGCGTCAAGATATTCACGCACCTCGAACTCGACCTGATGAACGCTTTGCGCGAACGCGCCGAGGAAGAAGCGATCCGCGTTTTCGGCGCCAACCTGCACGATCTTCTGCTCGCCGCGCCGGCCGGCCCGCGCACGACGATGGGCATCGACCCCGGCATCCGCACCGGCTGCAAGGTCGCCGTCGTCGACGCCACCGGCAAATTGCTCGATACGGCCACCATCTACCCGCACGAGCCGCGCCGCGACTGGGACGGCGCGCTGCATACGCTGGCCGGGCTGGCCAGGAAGCACCAGGTCCGCCTGGTCAGCATCGGCAACGGCACCGCCTCGCGCGAAACCGACCGGCTGGCGGCCGAGCTGATCGGTCGGGCGCCCGAACTGCATCTGACCAAGATCGTCGTCTCCGAAGCCGGCGCCTCGGTTTATTCGGCCTCGGAGTACGCCGCGCGCGAATTCCCCGAACTCGACGTTAGCCTGCGCGGCGCCGTGTCCATCGCCCGCCGGCTGCAGGATCCGCTGGCCGAACTGGTCAAGATCGATCCGAAGTCGATCGGCGTCGGCCAGTACCAGCACGATGTCAGCCAGACGCGCCTGGCGCACGCGCTCGACGCCGTCGTCGAAGACTGCGTCAACGCCGTCGGAGTCGACGTGAATACCGCTTCCGCGCCGCTGCTCACGCGCGTTTCCGGCTTGAACGGCGCGCTCGCCGCCAACATCGTCGGCTACCGCGACACGCATGGCGCGTTCCGCGAGCGCAAGGCGCTGCTCGGCGTCCCGCGCCTCGGCGAAAAGACCTTCGAGCAGGCCGCCGGTTTCCTGCGCATCAACAACGGCGACAACCCGCTCGACGCGTCCGCCGTGCACCCGGAAGCCTACCCGCTGGTCGAGCGCATCCTGGCCGACATCAAGAAAGGGATCAAGGACGTCATCGGTGACGCGCGCCTCGTCCGATCCTTGCGGCCAGACCGGTATACCGACGAAAAATTCGGCCTGCCGACCGTGCGGGACATCCTCGGGGAACTCGAAAAACCGGGCCGCGACCCGCGTCCGGAATTCAAGACCGCCGTATTCCGGGAAGGCGTCGAGGAGATGAAGGATTTACAGCCGGGCATGATCCTCGAAGGCGTCGTCACCAACGTCGCCAATTTCGGCGCCTTCGTCGACATCGGCGTGCATCAGGACGGCCTGGTGCACATCTCGGCGCTCGCCGACAGATTCGTCAAGGATCCGCGCGCGGTCGTCAAGGCCGGCGACGTGGTCCGGGTCAAGGTGCTCGAAGTCGACCTGCCGCGCCAGCGCATCGCCCTCTCCATGCGCCTCACCGACGACGCCGTCCCCGGCGGCATGAAAAAAGCCGCCGCGCCGCTCTCCGCCAAGGCCCGCCAGCAGCAGGCGCGCCAGCCGGAACCCGCCGGCGCGATGGCGGCGGCGTTCGCCCGGCTCAAGCGCTGAGCGCCTCGTCTATTCCGACGGTTTCCAAACCCGCCCCGCACGGAATGAAACCAGGAGCCTTCCCGAATTTTCCATGCCCCCGTCGGTCAAGGGAAAGCAAGAGCCGTTGCGCGGCCCGCCTGCCGGAAATCATCGACCGCGCAACGGACTGCTTTAGCGCTCGCAGCGCATACACGCCCGCCATGTACGGAGTTTTCCCTTTTTTATCAAGGTTTGAATTTTTGTATTTGTATATTGGGAATGAATTTATAATGTTTATCATTTCCCGTTAATACTGTTTCTTGATTTTCCAAGGCCGTCGATGCTATTATCGCGTCTCCCGGTTTCAATGAATGGCTCAAAAAATAATCTTCCATTAAAAACATTGCCCTTGTCGATATATTTTCATTTATTTGTATTATTTCCACAGACCACTTTTTCAAATATTTTTGAAATAACTTCAATTCCCTTTTGTCTTTCATCCCTCGTATTATTTCCATGTAATTTGTTACGGAAATCTTGAAAGGTATATTATTGCTTATGGAATTTTTGGCATTTTTATTGCCTCTTAGATACCATATCAATACATCGGAGTCTATCAACACAACTTTCTACCTTTTCTCATATCCTTGACATATTGTTCCACATCTTCCATATCCTTTCTGTCTTTCCACATTCCAAATAATTCATTATCCGTTTCTTCCGCATCGATGCTTTGTCCAGTATCGATGGGAACAATTTTTGCACAGGCTTTCCCTCTATAAGTCACGATTATTTCCTGGCCGTTATTTACCTGCGAAATAATTCTGCCAGGCTGGATTCTTAATTGTTTCGTAGTAATTTCCATGAAATTTCCTCCACTTGAGTGTACTCTCTGGAGTGAACACTTTATCTTGGTATTTGTCAACAGCTTCTCTCGATTGGACGATCATGGAAACACGTGTCGATTTCGCCACCGCGGCGGATCTGGAAGCGATGGCCGACCTGCTGGCCGAGCTGTTCGCCCTGGAGAGCGATTTTGCGCCGGAGCGCGAAAAGCAACTGGCCGGCCTGCGCCTCATCCTCGACGATCCCGGCATCGGGCGATTGTTCGTGCTGCGCGTCGATGGCCGCGTCGCCGGCATGGCCAACGCGCTGTTGACCGTGAGTACCGTCGAAGGCCGGCGCGTCGTGCTGCTCGAAGACGTGATCGTCGCCGCCGGCTACCGGGGCCGCGGT
>JAISQQ010000350.1 GCA_031274075.1 Accumulibacter sp. | reverse complement strand
TGCGCGCGGGCAGCGAGATGCGCGGGCTGGCCAACGCCGCGGTCTGCCGCTCCGAGTCGGACTGGCTGGTCGGAATCAACGGCACGCGGGCGATGACCGCCTTCAATTCGAAGACCGGCGGTTTTCATCTGACCACTGTCGGCCGCGTCCAGACGCCGACGCTGGCCCTGATCGTCGATCGCGAGGACCGGATCAGGAAGTTCAAGCCCCGGCCCTACTGGGAACTGGAAGCCGTTTTCACCTGCCGGGAAGGCGAATATCGCGGACGCTGGTTCGACGAGAAATTCTCCAAAGGCAAGAGCGAGGAAGATGAACATCTGCGCCCGGAGCGGATCTGGGACGAAACGCGCGCCAAGTCGCTGCAAGCCAAATGCGTCGGAAAAGAAGGCGTAGTCAGCGAGGAGGTCAAGCCGACGACGCAGCTCTCGCCCTTGCTGTACGACTTGACCAGCCTGCAGCGCGAGGCCAACGGCCGCTTCGGATTTTCGGCGAAGAACACGCTCGGGCTGGCGCAGGCGCTTTACGAGAAACACAAGGTATTGACCTATCCGCGCACCGATTCGCGCGCGCTTCCCGAAGACTACCTCGGCAGCGTCAAGAAGACCTTGCACATGTTGAGCGGCGAGGGCGGCGAAAAAGGTCACGACGAGGCCTTGTTGTCGCGTTATTCCGTTTTCGCCCATCAGATTCTCGCCGGCAACTGGGTGGCGCCGAACAAGCGCATATTCAACAACGCCAAGATTTCCGACCACTTCGCGATCATCCCGACGCTGCAGGCGCCAAGGCACCTGTCCGAGCCGGAACAGAAGCTTTATGACCTGGTCGTCAAGCGTTTCCTGGCGGTGTTCTATCCCGCGGCGGAATATCTGGTCAGCACGCGCGTCACGCGCGTCGAGGAAGAGCCGTTCAAGACCGAGGGCAAGGTGCTGGTCAAGCCCGGCTGGCTCGCCGTTTACGGCCGCGAAAGCCAGGAAGGCGAGGAGGGCAGCCTGGTCGCCGTCGAGTCCGGGGAAAAAGTCGTCGCCGGGGAGATCGCGCTCAACGCCACGCAAACCCGTCCGCCGGCGCGCTACTCCGAGGCGACGCTGCTGTCGGCGATGGAAGGCGCGGGGAAAATGGTCGACGACGAAGAGTTGAAGGCGGCGATGGCTGGGCGTGGCCTGGGCACGCCGGCGACGCGCGCGCAGATCATCGAAAACCTGATCGGCGAGCAGTACCTGCAGCGCGAAGCGAGGGAACTCCAGCCGACGGCCAAGGCCTTTTCGCTGATGACGCTGCTGAACGGGCTTGGCATCCCCGAATTGACGGCGCCGGAATTGACGGGCGAATGGGAATACCGGCTGGCGCGCATGGAGCGCGGCGAATTGTCCCGCGACGATTTCATGAAGGAAATCGCCGCCATGACGCAGCACATCGTCGATCGCGCCAAAAGTTACGACAACGACACCATCCCAGGGGATTTTGGCGAGCTGGCGACGCCTTGCCCGAAATGCGGCGGCAGGATCAGGGAAACCTACAAGAAGTTCCAGTGCCAGGGCTGCGATTTTTCGTTGTGGAAAATCGTTGCCGGACGTCAATACGAGGCGGCGGAAGTCGAGCAATTGCTGGCCGAAAAGCGCATCGGGCCCTTGACCGGCTTTCGCAACAAGCTGGGACGCCCCTTCGATGCCATCATCCGGCTCAACGAAAACCTGCAACCCGAATTCGTCTTCGATCAGCAGTCGAAGGAGGAGAGCGGGGGCGATGAAGTCGATTTCTCGCAGCGGGAAGCCTTGGGCAGCTGCCCGAAATGCGCGTCCCGCGTATTCGAGCACGGCATGGCTTACGTCTGCGAAAAGGCGGTCGGCGGCGCCAGGACTTGCGACTTCCGTTCCGGCAAGCTCATTCTCCAGCAGCCCGTGGAGCCCGCGCAGATGACGAAGCTGCTGGCTACCGGCCGGACGGATTTATTGACCGGATTCGTGTCGGCCCGGACACGGCGCAAGTTTTCGGCGTTCCTCGTCCGCGGCGCCGACGGCAAGGTGGGCTTCGAGTTCGAAAAAAGGGAGGCCAGGCAAAAACCCGCCGCGAAAAAGTCGGCTACGGCTCCGCGCCAGAAAGCGTCGGCAAAAAAGACTGAAGTCGAGACTTCGTGATGATTTGCGGCGTCCGTGTGTTCCACGTGAAACACGCGAGAGGGCACGGGATCATCTTCGAATCTTGAGCGCGCCGAACGGCGGCGAATCCTCGATCGCCGCGTGCAGGACGTCGATCACTTGCGGGCGAGGGAAAGTGACTCGCCAGGCCAGCCCCACCCGCCGCATTGGCTGCGGCGCGGAAAAGCGGCGTATTTGCAGCAGATCCGGACTCAGCGGCCACGACTTTGCCGCCGATATCGGAACGACCGAAATTCCGGCGCCGCTGGCGACCATGTGCCTGACCGTCTCCAGAGAACTTCCCTCAAGCGCGCCTTCCATTCCGCCGGGCTGCGAAAGCTTCGGGCAGGCCTCGATCACCTGGTCGCGAAAACAATTCCCTTTTCCCAACAGCAGCAGGTTTTCGGCGGCGACCTGCGCGCTGGATATCGTCTTGTTGGCCGCCAAGGGATGACCGTTGGGCAGGGCCACGCAGAATGGCTCGTCATAGAGCGGCCGGACGACGATTCCGGGTTCTTCGAAAGGAAGCGCGATGATGATCACGTCCAACTCGCCGCGCCGCAACTGCTCGCCCAGATTGACCGTGAAATTCTCGCTGAGGAACAAGGGCATCCGCGGCGCATGCACGTGCAAAGCCGGGATGAGCCGGGGCAGGAGATACGGCGCGATCGTATAAATGACCCCGACGCGCAAGGGCCCGATCAGCGGATCCTTGCCCTGTCCGGCAATGTCCTTGAGGCGCTCGGCCTCCTGGAGCACGCGCTCGGCCTGCAAGGCGATCTTCTCGCCGATCGGAGTCGGGTGAACATCGGCGGGCGTTCTTTCGAACAGCGTGACGCCTAGCCGCGACTCGACCTTTTTCAGCGCCACCGAGAGCGTCGGCTGGCTGACGTGGCATTTCTCCGCCGCGCGTCCGAAGTGGCGCTCGCGCGCCAAGCTGACGATGTAGCGAAGTTCGGTGAGTGTCATTTGAAAAGCCAGATTTCGCCGACGGGAAACCGTCGTCCCCTTCCATTCCCAACCCGCAGGCCGGATGGAAGATAGCGGCAGCGCGGCGCCGCGCCGGGCAACCGCCGCGGATCAGACGTCGATATTGCGCGCCGCGAGCGCATTGCTTTCGATGAAATTGCGGCGCGGTTCGACGAGTTCGCCCATCAAGGTGGTCAAGATTTCGTCGGCGCCGATCGCGTCTTCGATTTGCACCCTGAGCAGGCGGCGCACCGCGGGATCCATCGTCGTCTCCCAAAGCTGTTCCGGATTCATCTCGCCAAGCCCTTTGTAACGCTGCTTGGATATCCCCTTTTCGACTTCGTTGAGCAGCCAGGCGATGGCTTCGCCGAAACCCGAGACAGGCTGCTTTCTCTCGCCGCGAGTCACATACGCGCCCGCTCCGAAAAGATTCGACAGCGTCATCGCCGTCCTGCGCAACTGCGCATAGTCGCCGCTGCCGACGAAGTCCTCGTCGATGGCGCAAACCCTGAGATTGCCGTGATGCATCTTCTCCAGCCGCAGTTGCCAGGCTTCATCCGCGACGTCGAAGCGGGCGAATATCTGGATGTCCGCCTTGCCTCCAAGCGCCGCCATGAACGCCCTGGCGCACGCCTCGGCGGCGGTCTGGTCCGACAGATCGACGTCGAGATTGAACTCGACCAGCGCGTGCAGGACTTCCGACTCGATCAGGTACGACAAGCGGTTGATCACCGCCTCGGCCAACAGATACTCGCGCGCCAACTCTTCAAGCGCGCTTCCCGAAATTCCCGGCGCTCCCTGCCGGGGAACCAGCGACGCGTTTTCGAGCGCCAGCGTCAGCAGGAACTGATTGAGCGCCTGATCGTCCTTGAGGTAGCGCTCGACCTTTCCATGCTTGACCTTGTAGAGCGGCGGCTGGGCGATATAGATATGCCCGCCTTCGACCAGTTCCGGCATTTGCCGGTAGAAAAAAGTCAGCAGCAGGGTGCGGATGTGCGCGCCATCGACGTCGGCGTCGGTCATGATGATCAGGCGGTGATAGCGCAGCTTCTCCGGCTTGTATTCGTCCTTGCCGATGCCGGTGCCGAGCGCGGTAATCAGCGTGGCGATTTCCTGCGACGAAATCAGCTTGTCGAAACGCGCTTTTTCGACGTTGAGGATCTTGCCCTTGAGCGGCAGGATCGCCTGGAATTTCCGGTCGCGCCCCTGCTTGGCCGAACCGCCCGCCGAATCGCCCTCGACGAGATAGAGTTCGCACAGCGCCGGATCCTTTTCTTGGCAATCCGCCAGCTTACCGGGCAAACCGACGCCGTCGAGCAGGCTCTTGCGCCGGGTCATCTCCCGCGCCTTGCGGGCCGCGTCCCGCGCCCGCGCCGCTTCGACGATCTTGGCCGTGATCAGCTTCGCGTCCTGCGGATGCTCCGCCAGGAATTCCGTCAATTTGGCCGCTACCACTTCCTCTACGGCGGGACGCGCTTCCGAGGAAACGAGCTTCATCTTGGTCTGCGACGCGAACTTCGGGTCCGGCATCTTTATCGACAGCACGCACGCCAGACCTTCGCGCATGTCGTCTCCGGTGATGTCGACCTTCGCTTTTTTGGCGATTTCGTTTTCTTCGATGTATTTATTGATGATCCGTGTCATCGCCGCGCGCAGGCCGGTCAAATGCATGCCGCCGTCGGACTGCGGGATGTTGTTGGTGAAGCACAGCACCTGATCGACATACGTATCGTTCCACTGCATGGCGACTTCGACGCCAATCGTGCCGCTGGCCAGGACCGATTCGCCGGCGGCGTGAAAAACGTTGGTGTGCAATACCGTCTTGGAACGATTGATGTACTCGACAAAGCCTTTCACCCCGCCCAGGAAGGCAAAATCCTCTTCCTTGCCGTTACGCTGGTCGATCAGCCGCATCTTCACGCCATTGTTGAGGAACGACAGTTCACGCAAGCGTTTGGCGATGATTTCATAGTGAAATTCGACTTGCCCAAAGATTTCCTCGTCGGCCATGAAATGCACCTCGGTGCCCCTCTTTTCGGTACTCCCGAGCACCCGGACCGGGGAGACCTCGACGCCATCCTGGATTTCGACCAGACGGTCGGTAACGCTGCCCCGGTCGAAATCGAGCTGGTATTTCTTTCCCTCGCGCCGGATCGTCAGACGCAGCCACTTCGAAAGCGCGTTGACACAGGAAACGCCAACCCCGTGCAAGCCGCCCGAAACCTTGTACGAATTCTGATTGAACTTCCCCCCGGCGTGCAGCACGCACATCACGATCTCAGCCGCCGAACGCCTTGGCTCATTCTTGTCGTCGAACTTGATGCCGGTCGGAATTCCACGCCCGTTATCGCTGACCGAAATCGAGTTGTCGGCGTGGATGGTGACGACGATATCGTCGCAAAATCCAGCCAAGGCCTCGTCGATCGCGTTATCGACGACCTCAAACACCATGTGGTGCAGGCCCGTGCCGTCGGACGTGTCGCCAATATACATCCCCGGCCGCTTGCGGACCGCCTCCAAACCTTCGAGCTGCTGGATGCTGGACTCGTCGTAGGCTTCCTGGCCATTGTTTTCAATCATCCCAATTCCATTTCGTGTTCCACGTGAAACAACAAAAAACCGCTGATACCGATACTTCTAGATTCTCATCGGCATTACGACGTACTTGAAGCTGTCGTTCCCCGGCAAGGTCAGCAAAGCGCTGGAGTTGGCGTCATTGAAACCCCACTCGATCGATTCCGACGACGCATTGTTGAGCACGTCGAGCAGGTATCCAACATTGAATCCCACATCGACCGCGTCCCCGGAATACTCGATTTCGATCTCTTCCTGCGCTTCTTCGTGTTCGGCATTCGCCGCGACGATTTTCAGGCTGCCCGAAGTCAGGATCAGGCGCACTCCACGGAATTTTTCGTTGGTCAGAATCGCCGCCCGGTTCAGCGACTGCAGCAAGGCCGTCCGGTTCAAGGTAACCAGGTTCTTGAGGCTGGCCGGAATGACCCGTTCGTAATCCGGGAACTTTCCATCGATCAATTTGGAAACCAGGACGATGTTTGCAAAGCGGAAGCGAATCTGATTCGAGGTCATCTCGATATACACAGGATCTTCACTGTCGGCAAGCAAGCGGTTCAGTTCAAGCACGGTCTTTCGCGGCAAGATGAGTTCCTGTTTCGGCAAGGAGACGTTCTCGCCGAGCGGCATGCAGGCATACGCCAAGCGATGCCCGTCGGTAGCCACCGAGCGCAATTCACCGCCATCGACCAGCAACAGAAGACCGTTCAGATAATATCGGACATCCTGCAAGGCCATCGCGAACTGCGTCTGCGCCAACAGATGGCGAAACTGCTTCTGGCTTACCTCGATTCTTTGCGGCTCGGTTTCCACTATCGCCATGCGCGGGAAATCCTCGGCCGGCAGCGTCTGCAAATTGAAACGGCTCCTGCCGGCTTTGAGCTGCAGACGCTTGTCTTCAAGGTTGAGCGTAACTTCGGACCCATCCGGCAAAGAACGCAAAATGTCCTGGAGCTTCTTGGCTCCAACCGTCATCGCTCCGTCGCCATCGCCATCGGCAAGCTCCGCCGAGGTGGTGATCTGGATTTCGATGTCCGTTGCCAGGAACGTCAGCCTGTCGCCCTTTTTCTCCAGGAGCACATTGGACAGGATCGGCAAGGTATGCCGCTTCTCCACGATACCGGAAACCGACTGCAGGGGAGCGAGAAGCAGATCGCGCTGAGTTTTTACAAGAATCATATTTATTAAATCCTATAAAGACAATATTCGGAACGACTCTGTGGATATCCTCGAATTATACTTATTTATCAGGGCATTAAACACAAAACTCACGTCTGTAGAACTCCTGTACCGAGCTGTGGATGAAATTTGACAACTTATCCACAACCCCGGACTCAAGGTCTTTGTCTACTTGTTACGCACAAGCTTTTCCTTCAGTTACACACAGCTAACCCTTCAGCACCTGCAGCAATACGTGAACACTGTGGTTCAGCTCGTTATCCCTGGTACGCAAGCTGTCGATGGTGCGCACGGCGTGCAGGACCGTCGTGTGGTCGCGTCCACCAAAGGCCTCGCCGATCGACGGGTAGCTTAGCGAGGTCAGGTTCTTGGCCAGCCACATGGCGACCTGGCGGGGACGCACTATCTGGCGCGAGCGCTTCTTCGAAAAAAGGTCTGACACCTTGATCTTGAAATAATCGGCAACCGTCTTCTGGATATTTTCAAGGGTGATCTGGCGGTTGACCGAGCCGATGAGATCCTTGAGCGCCTCCTTCGCCAGATCAAGGTCGATTTTCAGTCCATGGAAGGAAGCATAGGCAAAAATCTTGTTCAGCGCGCCCTCAAGCTCGCGCACATTCGAACGCAGATGTTTGGCGATATAGAACGCGACTTCGTCGTCGAGCAAGACGCCCTCGATCTCAGCCTTTTTCTTCAGGATCGCGACACGCATTTCGGTTTCCGGGGGCTCGATCGCCACCGTGAGTCCACTGTCGAAACGGGTGATCAGTCTGTCCTCGACTCCGGAAATATTGGTCGGATAGGTATCGCAGGTGATCACGATCTGTTTTTTTGTTTCGATCAAGGCATTGAAAACAAAGAAAAATTGTTCCTGTGTTCCGCCCTTTCCATTGAAAAACTGGACGTCGTCGAGCAGCAGGATGTCGAGCGAACGGTAATAGCGCTTGAAGGTGTTGAACGAATTCGTCAGCGTAGCCTTGACCACGTCGTCACGGTAGTCGTCCGCATGAACGAAACGGACGATCTTTTCGGGATTCTGCTCGACGATATGGTTGCCGATGGCGTGCATGAGGTGGGTTTTTCCCAGTCCGGCGCCACCGAAAATAAACAAGGGATTGTAGGTGTTGTCCTTGCCTGGATTCGTCGCCACGTGGAAAGAGGCGGAGCGCGCCAGATCATTGGCCTTGCCGACGATCAGGTTGTCGAACGTAAAACTCGGGATGAGGCGGGTTTTTTCGTAGGCGGGAATCTGGTATGCCTTGGCGATGAGCGCACTGGATACACTGGACGCGCCGGAACGCTTGACGGCAAGCGCCGGTTTTGCATTTCCAGGCTCGGCGGCGAGCCGAGCCACCTGGCGAAATCCGACGACCAGCGAAATGCTGAAGGGAGCGGAAAAAAATTGCTTGCCAAGCTCCTCGATATGTCCGAGGTATCGATCCTTGACCCATTTCAGGATGAACCCGTTTGGAGCCACCAGGCGCAGTTCCTTGTCCGGAGTATCCTCACCCTCCAGACGCAACGGACGGATCCAGACATTGAATAGCTGGGGTGAAAGTTCCTGCTCGAACCGGCTCAGACAAAAATTCCAGAAGCTGCTCATTTCCTGTGTTTCAACAAGGCTAAAAAAAACGGCGACCGCACGCATCATCACCACACCGACCGGTACACAATGACTTCGTTACGGCTTCCAACGCGGGAAGCATGCCATCCCAGCGATTGCCGTGGAAGGAATTTTTCCTGCTTCGGGGTTTCCGGCGAGAATACAAGCATCGACGATAGCCATGAACCTATCGGGACAGCTTATCGAGACAGGTTCCTTGCGCGACACGATTTTACCCCGCGAAAGGGCAGTTATCCACAGTGTCAGAAAAATAAAGACTTGACAGAATTGGCCTTTTCAATATCTAATTCTTAGTTCAATTCGCGATGACTTCAAGGTTTTATCATGAAACGTACCTATCAACCGTCGGTGGTTCGCCGTAAACGCACTCATGGCTTTCTCGTTCGCATGGCTACCCGTGGGGGGCGCGCGGTGATTCGTGCTCGCCGTGCCAAGAGCCGGCATCGCTTGGCGGTTTGAGCGCCATCCTGCCCGGGCAGGATGGCCGGAAGTGCCCGACCGGATTTCCCAGGCGCCATCGATTGACCAGAACGGATGATTTTTCATCCGTTTTTAGTTTCAGGAAGGCTCTCAGGAGCACAAATTTCCTGTTACATTACCGCCCTCGTGGGGAAGGGGAAGTCGATGGCGCCCGGCTGGGTCTGGTAATAGCGAAACGCCATCTTCGCCGCGCGGTCGACCGTAACCTGGTAAAGCGGCTGGTTCGCGAGGTTTTTCGCACCCGGCGCGGTGAATTGCCTTCCTGCGACCTGATCGTCCGCTTGGCGGTCAGGCCGGATTTGCCTATCGACCGGCGGGCTTTGGCCGGGGAAATCCGGAACCTGCTGGAAAAAATGTGCATTACTGGGTCCAGACCATGAAATTGCTTCTGGTACTGATTCGCTGCTACAAATATGCGATCAGCCCGCTGTTGGGGCAGAACTGCCGCTTTTTCCCAAGTTGTTCGGATTACGCCGCCCAGGCCATCGAAAAGCATGGGGCTTGCAAGGGAGTGTGCCTTGGGCTGAAACGCATTATCCGCTGCCATCCTTGGAATCCGGGCGGTTTCGATCCCGTTCCTTAAAACTTTCATCAATCAAGCAGGCTGTTCATGGACACTCGACGCCTCATCCTGTTGTGTACTTTCTTCTTCTCGCTGGCCATGCTTTGGGATGCCTGGCAGACCTACAATAACCCCCAGGAGGCGACGCCGACGGCGTCTTCTCCGGCGTCTTCGAGTGTTCCGGCCGCGCCCGTACCCGTGCCGTCGGTGGATGTGCCGGCGCCGTCGGCGCCAGCCGGGGCGGTTCCAACCGTCGCGCCCACGGCGGCGGAGGCGGAGACGGCGGCCAAGGGCGAAATCGTCGAAGTCCGCACCGATCTGTTTGTCGCCCAGGTATCCACGCTGGGAGGCGATCTGATCGGCCTGGAACTGACCAACTACAAGGCGACCGAGGATAACTCCAGGAACTTCAAGCTGTTTGACATCCGGCACAGGTATGCCGCGCAGAGCGGCTTGATCGGCGACGGCCTGCCCAACCACAAGACGATGTTTTCGGCGCTTCCCGGCAAGCGGGAACTGTCCGCCGGGGAAGACAGCATTTCGTTGAAACTCGAAGCGCCGGCGGTAAACGGCGTCAAGGTAAGCAAGATATACACCTTCAAGCGCAACAGCTATCTGATCGACCTGGCTTACGAAATCGACAACGGAAGCCAGAAGGAAATCGCGGCGCATGCGTATTACCAGCTACAGCGCGACACGCAGACGCCGGCGGGCGAAAGCAGCATGGTCAGCACCTTCACGGGGCCGGCGGAATACACCGAGCAGGGCAAGTTCCAGAAGATCGACTTCAAGGACATCGAAAAAGGCAGCGCCAAATTCGAGCAGAAAGCCGACAACGGCTGGATGGCGATGATCCAGCATTATTTCGTTTCCGCCTGGATTCCGCGGGAGAAACTGCCGCGTGAATATTATGTGCGCAGTCTTGAAGGCGGCGCCAATCCATTGGTCGCCGCTGGCCTGATCGTTCCGGTGCAGGTAGCCGCTCCCGGAGCCAGGCTCAGCCACGCCGCCTCGCTTTACGCCGGTCCGCAGATCCAGTCGATTCTCAATCAATTGTCCAAACCGGTGGAGGAGGGCGGCATCGGCGCGCAGGGACTGGCGCTGGTCGTCGATTACGGCTGGTTGACCATCGTCGCCGCGCCCATTTTCTGGCTGCTCGAAGTCATCAACAAGGTGATCGGCAATTGGGGCTGGTCGATCGTTCTCCTGACCATTCTCATCAAGGCGCTGTTTTTCCCGCTTTCCGCGGCGAGCTACAAGTCTATGGCCAAGATGCGCACCCTCACGCCGCGGCTGCAAGCGCTCAAGGAACGCTGCGGCAACGACAAGCAGAAGCTCAACATGGAGATGATGAATCTCTACAAGATGGAAAAGGTCAACCCGCTGGGAGGCTGCCTGCCGATCCTGATCCAGATTCCCGTCTTCATCGCCCTTTACTGGGCGCTGCTGGGCGCGGTGGAGATACGCAACGCCCCCTGGATCCTGTGGATTCAAGACCTGTCGTCGCAGGATCCGTACTACGTGCTGCCGATCGTCATGATGGCCACCATGCTGATCCAGACCCGGCTCAACCCGACGCCGCCCGATCCGATCCAGGCCAAGATCGCCATGATCATGCCCTTCGCCTTCGGCGTCATGTTCTTCTTTTTCCCGGCCGGCCTGGTGCTCTACTGGGTGGTCAACAACCTCCTGTCCATTGCCCAGCAGTGGCAGATCACGCGGATGATCGAACGTGGCGGAAAGGCCGCCAACGACGCCAAGGCCTGACACGATCGCCGCCATTGCCACCGCCCCCGGTCGCGGCGGCATTGGCGTCGTCCGCGTCTCGGGCGGTGATCTGGCGGCTTTCGCCGCCGCGCTGACCGGAAAGACGCCGGCGCCGCGCCACGCCACCCTCGCCGATTTCAAGGCCGCCGACGGCAGCGGCATCGACAGCGGGCTGATGCTCCACTTCCCTGCGCCCGCGTCCTTTACCGGCGAGGACGTGCTGGAACTGCACGGACACGGGGGAAGCGTCGTCCTGCAAATGCTGCTCGCCCGCTGTCTCGATCTCGGAGCGCGTCTGGCCGGCCCCGGCGAATTCACCCGCCGCGCCTTTCTCAACGGAAAACTCGACCTCGCCCAGGCCGAAGCCGTCATCGACCTGATCGACGCATCGACGGCCGCCGCCGCGCGTAGCGCGATGCGTTCCCTGCAAGGCGAATTTTCGCGGGAAATACGCCGGCTGCTCGATCAGCTCGTCGAATTGCGGGCGCTGGCGGAAGCGACGCTCGACTTTCCCGACGAGGAAATCGATTTCCTGGAAACGGCGGACGCCTCAGACCGGATCGAGCGCCTGCTGGCCAAAATAGCCGAAGTCATCGAGCGCGCGCGGCAGGGCCACCTCCTGCAAGGAGGCCTGCGCGTCGTGCTCGCCGGACAGCCGAACGTCGGCAAATCGAGCCTGCTCAACTGCCTGGCCGGCGAAGAACTGGCGATCGTCACGCCAGTCGCCGGCACCACGCGCGATGTCGTGCGCGGCGCCCTGAACGTCGAGGGCATTCCCCTGCACGTCATCGACACCGCCGGCTTGCGCGAAGCCCGCGACGAAATCGAGCAAATCGGCATCGAGCGCACCTGGCAGGAAATCGAAAAGGCCGACGTCGTAATCCTGCTGGTCGACGCGCGGCAAGGAGTATGCGCGGCGGACGAGGCCATTCTTGCCCAACTGCCGCCCAGTCCGGCCCGGATCACCGCGCACAACAAGATCGACCTGACCGGAAAGCGGCCCGAGCGGCGGGAGGGAGCGAATGGGGCGAGTATCTTGCTGTCGGCCCGGAACGGAGAAGGAATCGACCTCTTGAAGCAAGAATTGCTGCGTATCGCCGCCTGGCGCCCGACAGAACCCGTGTTCATCGCCCGCGAACGGCATCTGCGCGCCCTCGCCGAAACGCGCGGACATCTGCAAGCGGCGCGCGCGCACCTGGCGCATCTGGAATTGTTCGCCGAGGAACTGCGCCTGGCCCAGCGATCGCTAGGCGCGATAACCGGC
>JAISQQ010000225.1 GCA_031274075.1 Accumulibacter sp. | reverse complement strand
CTCGACCCCGCCACCGGCGAGCGGCTCGAAGGGCGCGCGACGGCGGGCGGCAATTTCCTCTACCGCTTCCACTTCGAACTCTACGGCATCGATCGGCTCTGGGGCCGCTGGATCGTCGGCATCGCCACGATGTTCATGTTCGTGGCGATGGTCAGCGGCGTCATCGTCCATCGCCGGATTTTCAAGGATTTCTTCACCTTCCGTCCCGGCAAGGGCAAGCGCTCGTGGCTGGACGCGCACAACGCGAGCAGCGTGCTCTCGCTGCCGTTTCACCTGATCATCACCTTTTCCGGGCTGATGTTGTTCGGCCACATGCTCATCCCCACCGCTTTCCAGGGCGGCGCCGACGCCTACCGGCAAGCCATGCGCGCGCGCATGATGGCCGCCGACACCTCGCCGCCTTCGGGCGAACGCGCGCCGCTGACCGATCTCGCCGCACTCGTCGCGGCGGCGCGGGAGCACTGGGGCGAGCCGGTCGGCAGCCTCGCCATCACCCATCCCGGCGACCGCAAGGCGATGATCGAACTGCGGCCGATGAATTTCCCCAGCCTCACCAGCGGACGCAACATTCCCACGCTGCGCTTCGACGGCGTCAGCGGCGCGCCGCTCGAAACACCCACGCTGAGCGAGCCGAGCGCGGTACAGGCGATCTACAGCACGCTCAACCAACTGCACCGCGGATTCTTCGCCACGCCGATCCCGCGCTGGCTGCTCTTCCTCTCCGGGATCGGCGGCTCGCTGATGATCGCCAGCGGCCTGGTCATGTGGTCGATCGCGCGGGCCCGGAAACACGCCGGGGCGGCGCGCCTGCCCTGGGGGCATCGCCTGGTCGAAGTCCTGAACATCGCTTCCATCGCCGGACTGATGCTCGCCATCGCCGCGCATTTCTGGGCCAACCGCCTGATTCCCGCCGACTGGCCGGGACGCGCCGAGGGGGAAATCCACGCCTTTTTCATCGTCTGGGCGCTCACCCTCGTGCATGCCGTCCTGCGCCGCGCCAAGGCGGCGTGGGTCG
Source organism: Accumulibacter sp. (assembly GCA_031274075.1). Classification (GTDB taxonomy): domain Bacteria; phylum Pseudomonadota; class Gammaproteobacteria; order Burkholderiales; family Rhodocyclaceae; genus Propionivibrio. Next base: position 2,063 of record JAISQQ010000225.1, on the reverse strand, counting down.
AGCAGCTCGCCGGCGCGGGCGCGCTGTTCGCCTTGCTGCCGCTGGTCAACGCGCTCACCGGCGGCCTTGCGCTGCCCGCCAGCCTCGCGCGCGGACTCGGGCTGCTCGCCGGCTTCGATCTCTGCGCGCTGGCGACCGGGGCGGGGTTGTTCTATGCCGCCTACAAGGTTCATCGCCACGCGCCGCTCTCGTCTCCCTCCCCGACCGGGGAGGAAAGCGAATCCGAATCTGAAACCGAATCCGAATCCGGGCCGGAAACCGGGAAAGGCGCCCTGCCCGAAACCGTGGAGGAAGCCGTATGAATGATCTCTTGTGCCTGGTACTGAGTTTCTGGGGCTTTGCCATGATCGGCGCGAGCATGGAGCGCCATGCCCGCGACATCTTCGCCGCCGTCGCCCCACTCCGCGCCCGCCGCCTGCGCCGCCTGGCCAGCTACGCCGCGCTGGCGCTGGCCCTCCCCCCGGCCATCGCCGCCCACGGCCTGTCCATCGGCATCGCCGTCTGGTTCGGCGTCCTCGCCCTCGCCTCGACCGCGCTCGCCTTGCTCCTGAGCTGGCGGCCAAGGGTGTTGCGATGGGTGATCAGGTGACAGAGGACAGAGGACAGTAATGTTTGCGGGCGCGAAGCGCCCGGTGATGGGTGATGGGATCCCTCTCCGGCGGGGAGAGGGAGATGGGGGTTTTACGGTTTAGAAGCTGTTTGCGATCTTCTCTCTGGGAACACAGGTACCTTACACAAGCCCATTATGAAAGCCTCTCTCCGTGCCGCCTCTGGGAGCGCGGGGCACCAGCCCCGCTTTTGGCCAGCGTACTGACACTGCCGCCGTTGTTGCGGGGCTGGTGCCCCGCGCTCCCAGGGAAGATCGCAAACAGGTTCTCAAAGCGGACAGCGACTATTTCGACCCCGTCATTCCGGCGCAAGCCGGAATCCAGGATTTGGAGGACAGAAGATAGAAGACAGAGGACATATGACAGCAATATTTGCGGGCGCGAAGCGCCCGGTAACATTACCAGGGCCGGAGCATCAAAATAAGTCCAGACCCAGCACCTGAGCGAGGAAATTCGGATTTCATGCCGCGGCCTTGCGTTTTTTAGGCAAGCTGATCTTGCGCGAGATGTCGGCACGAAAGAGGTTCAGGGCAATGCGGCGCAGGAAGGAGAAGTTCTGGGCCGCGTTGCGTAGCCGGATCGGGCTGGCGTCCTCCCGGAAGGTGACGTCCAGACACCAATGCAGGCCATTCTCAACGCCCCAGTGCGTTCGCGAGACATACAGTAGTCGCGCCGCATCGGCCGGCAGGGAACTGATCAGGTAACGCTTCTCGGTACTCGTCTTCCCCCTGCGTGCGTTTCGATTCGATACAGGCGACCGACTTCAATCCGGCCCAACGCTCGCGCAACTTCAAAGGTTCCAGCCAGTCCAGTTCGTCGCTTACGCGACCGTGGCGTTCTTCCAGACGACCATGTCCTTTGTCCAGCGTAGGCGATTCATGCACCGTTCGATGCGGGTAACCCGGTGTGCCCGTGGTCTCGAAGAATTCCCGTATTGCCTGCGCCAACAAGGGTTGGTTCTCCTTGACGGCCAGCACATAGTTGCCTTTCAAGTCCTTGATCTGTTGGGCAGTCGCGGTCTGGCATCCCATCGCGTCTATGGTAAGACCGCACCTTCCAAGGCCAACGTCGGCAGGAGTTCGGCGATGGCGGTGATTTCATTGGATTTCTCCGCACAGGCTTGCTGTCCAAGGTCAGTTCATATTCACTCGCATAGGCCGACACCCTATGCAGCGAACGTAAGCCTTGCCCACGTCGGGCACTGCCCCGTACGGCCTTGCCATCGACGGCAATCACCTGGCCGTTCAGCTTCGGACACAGCGATTGCATTCAACCCACAAAGCGTTCTTCCAGTACATCGGGGGAGAGCGACTCGAACACCCGCCGGATCGTGTCGTGTCCGGGGAGGCCGTTACGCAAAGGTAAATAGTGGCGTCACCACGTTTCGCACGCCCGTCCCCAGTCTTCAATGTCGTCCCAGCCCTCGGCCCCCGCCATCACAGCACACAAGGCCAG
>JAISQQ010000216.1 GCA_031274075.1 Accumulibacter sp. | reverse complement strand
GCAAAAATCGTGAGTAGACCTGATTTACTCATAGTTTACAATACCCTGTCATAACTTCTTGAATGTAAACGATTTCTTTCAAGGGCTTACGACATCTGCGTAGGCGATAGCCCTGACCTACGACGATGTGCGCGACGCGGGGCTGGCTTTGGCGAACAACGGCAGCGGGTATCCGATCTGCCGGCACGATGGTGACTCTGGGCTGCGCGCCTCTTGGCCCAGGTCGATCCCGGTCTCCTGACGCGGATCGGCCGTTGGGCGGGTTTCCTGTCGCAGAACGAGGTGAACGACTCGGTGATCCGCGCGGTCATCGCGCCCCGGCAGCAGAAGATGAACCAGGACGCGGTTTATACCGACTACGGCGGACGGATCGAGAAGATCTGGCCGAACATCGCCGCGCGCGGCGCGGGCGATCTCGGTTTGACGATGGGGGCGCTGGGATTTTTCCCGGCCATGGACGTGGTGCGCCATGCCTTGCCGATGGCCTTGTCGCTGCTCAAGATGGCGCTGGTGATCTGCATTCCGCTGGTGCTGTTGATCGGCACTTACGAACTGAAAGCCTTGGTGACGGTCAGCATGGTGCAGTTCGCGCTGTTCTTCGTCGATTTCTGGTTCCAGTTCGCGCGCTGGTTCGACAGTACGATCCTCGACGCACTCTACGGCTGGGGTTTCGGGGCGGACCGGCCGCACGCGAATTTCGATCCCTTGATGGGGCTGAATAACGCCTTCGGGGATATGTTGCTGAATTTTGTGATGGCGGCGATGTTTATTATTTTGCCGACGTTTTGGGTGGCGGCACTGACTTGGGCGGGATTCAGGGTCGGCGCGATTGTGAATAACCTTTCCACAGGAGCCAAGGATGCTGGCAGCGTTGGCGGGAGAGGGGCGGGAGTAATGTCAAGCAAGCTGAAATAGTCAAGTAATCGATCTTTCAGTCGTCGTAGTACATCTCATGAGATGTATCGTCATAGAAGTTGGGATCATAGCCCGGCAATTGCCGAAGTTCCTCCAGAGTAGAAAATTGCAACTTGAAATCCTCACCTGGAACACATCGTTCCGACGCCCAAGCTGCAACCACTGCAAACCCAAGCAACAGTGCCACCCAGAACGCGCCATAGAGCACGAGGGCGAGCACGGCGAGCTTGAGGAGCAGCGGCAGGGCCTTGGCGATTCCCTGCGGGCAAGTCTTTCGCCATCAGCCATGCACCGGCATTCCGCTCCAGGCGCAGGACGCCTCGCCACGCCCGGCCCAGCCCCCGGCCGAGACGTTCCGCGAAAGCGGGGGGAGCGGCGGGTTTCAGGATGTTCGGTTTCATGGTGTCCTCGAATTTCTGGCGCAGTGGGGTCACCGTTGATCTATTTGACATAATGCCGTCTTTCTGGCCGAAGTCAAGCCGCTCTCGATGATTTTTGCTTGACCCGGGTTTGATGACGGCCGCGGGCCCCGCCTCACAAAAGGCCGGAAGAAAGGAAAGGCTTGGAAAGGGAAAGTACCAAGGGAAGGGTGTCAAGGGGAAAGGGGCTATTCCCAAAAGGCGCAAAAGGTCAAGTAAGTCCAACCCCCAAAAGGCGCTCTCGCCCATCCTTCATCAGGAGTCCGCATGTTTTCGCTATTCCAGCTTAAAAAGGTTTCCCCCGCCGACACCGCCCGCGCCGGCCGAAGTTCCCGAAGGGCTGACCCGTCCGGCGCAGGCAATACGAACCACGCTCAACGCATCATCTGTTGAACATGTGACGCAAAGTTCAGAGTAATCGCCGAGGATGTCTCCAGCGAGGCCAGGCGGGGCCATCGGTGTGCCTGCATGTTATTTCGGACGGAAAGCCCGGCAGAATTCGGCGTTGGTTTCCAGATAAGCACCCCCGATCAGATCGACGCAATACGGCACCGAGGGGAAGACCGCGTTCAGACAGTCGTCGATCGCCGACGGCTTGCCCGGCAGGTTGACGATCAGGCAATGCCCCCGGACCCCCGCCGTATGACGGGACAAGATCGCCGTCGGCACGAACTTCAATGACGCCGCGCGCATCAGCTCGCCAAAGCCCGGCAGCATCTTCGCACACACCGATCCGGTCGCTTCCGGCGTCACGTCGCGTGGTCCGGGCCCGGTGCCGCCGGTCGTCACCACCAGGCTGCACGCCTCGGCATCGGCCAGTTCGATCAGGGTTTCCTCGATCAAAGCCCGTTCATCAGGGATGACGCGCGCCACCGCCCGCCATGGCGAAATCAGTGCGCGAGCGAGCCAGGCGCGGATCGCTGGACCGCCTCGATCCTCGTAAACACCTTGGCTGGCACGGTCGGAAATCGTCACGATGCCGATGCGGGCGGCCGTTTCCGGAACGTTCATGAGCTTTCGCCCATGAATTCCGACGCTTCCTCGAATCCCACGCCATCAAGCAATTGAACGCGCGCCGCCGCGCCCGCCGCCAGTCCCTCACTGTCCGCCGGCACGATCAGCAAACCGTCGGCGAGAGCCATCGAACAGATATTGCCGCTGCCCTGCATGCCGGTCGAAGCGACCCTCAGCCCATCGGCGTTCCGCCGGAGCGTCACGCGAACGAATTCGGTCCGTCCCGGACGATGCCTGACGGCATGCGCCAGGGTCGCCGCCACGACGCGGCGGAAGGGACGCGGATGTCCCATGAACACACGCAGGGCCGGACCGACGAATTGTTCGAAACAGACCATGCTCGACACCGGGTTGCCTGGCAGGGCGAAAACCAGGCGCTCGCCGCGCGTGCCAAAAGCCATGGGATGCCCGGGCTTAATTTTGACGCACCAGAAATGCAGCGTCACGCCAAGCGCTTCCAACGTCGGCCGCACATGATCGTGCGCGCCCACCGACGAGCCGCCGGAAACCAGCAGCACGTCGTATTCCAGCCCCTGTCGCAGAATGTCCGCCAACTCCCGCGGGTCGTCGCGGGCAATGCCCAAGCGCGCCGGCTCGATGCCTTGCGCCTGTATCTGCGCCGCCAGTGCGTAGCCGTTCGATTCTGGAATCCGCTCTGGATCGAACGGCGCGTCGAGCGCCTCCAGTTCGTTGCCACTCGATACGATGGCCACGCGCGGGCGCCGCCGCACGAGAACCCGCGCGCGCTTGACCGTGGCCAGCACGCCGATGACGCCTGGCGTGATTTCCATGCCCGCGGCCAGCACCACGTCGCCGTTCTTCATGACTTCACCGCGCGCGCGGATGTCATTACCGGCTTTCACCGGAAGCGTGATTTCGACGCGCCTATCGGAAGGCATCCGGGTATCCTCGACGCGGATCACCGCGTCGGCGCCGGGCGGCACTGGCGCGCCGGTCATGATGCGCGCGCACTCCCCGGCGGCGATGACCTTTTGCGGTCGGTCGCCAGCCTTGATGTCCAAGGCCAGCGTCAACACCGCGCCACCGCAGGTCAAGTCGGCGCTACGCACGGCGAAGCCGTCCATCGCCGACACGTCGCACGGCGGCAGATCACGGTTGGCACGCACGTCCTCGGCCAGCATACGGCCCGGCGAACGTTCGAGCGGAATTTCCTCGATGCCACCAGACGGCACACACTGCAATACACGGGCCTGCGCCTCGCCGACCGACAGATTACTATGACTATTCATCGCATCCCTTTACTTGTGTTCTCATCCCTCTCGGATGAACTACAGCATGAATCCCCAAACTGAATATTGCAAGTCAAATACCACAGGCAAAGCCGGGCGCTTACCTCCATGAGTCAGTGATCGGATGGCATGGAGCCGGAGACGCCATTATCGCTTCGCGCCGTAAATTCTTGCCGCTGGCCGCTGTCTCCCGTCTTTTGAGACCGGAACCGGCTTTACCTTGGGGTTCGCTTCCTGCTCACCCCAAACTTGCCTTGCCTCTACGGGCATTCGCCCGGCAAAACCTTTTCTCGCCCTGTGTCGTCTCTTGTTATAATTTTTCGCATTCATGCCATCGCCCTGCTGCGGACCAGCCCGGCTTACGGGAAAACCGAATATGATTCGATAGGGATCAAGGATTGTGTGCGTTTCGACATGGAGGGTACTGGCATCAGCGCGCAGGAAACGCAGGTTTACGCCGAGCTTGCCGCCACGGGCGGCGCGGCCTCGCCAATGAGCTGACATGGACGCCTCCAGCCTTGCCGCCGTCTGGCTGACCGTCAAGCTCGCGACGCTCGTCACCGCGCTGCTCCTGCTCGTCGGCACGCCGCTCGCGTGGTGGCTGGCGCGCACGCGTTCGTTCCTGAAAGGGCCGGTCGGCGCGGTGGTGACCCTGCCGCTGGTGCTGCCGCCGACGGTACTGGGATTCTACCTGCTGTTGATGATGGGGCCGTACGGTCCGGCCGGCCGCCTGATGGAAAGCCTGGGCCTCGAACGCCTGCCCTTTACTTTCGCCGGACTGGTCGTGGCTTCGGTGTTCTACTCCCTGCCTTTCGTGGTGCAGCCGATCCAGAACGCCTTTGAAGCCATCGGCAAGCGTCCGCTGGAAGCCGCGGCGAGCCTGCGCGCCTCGCCCTGGGACAGTTTCTTCACTGTCGCGCTGCCGCTGGCGCGACCCGGTCTGTTCACCGCCGCCATCCTGGGCTTCGCGCACACGGTCGGCGAGTTCGGCGTCGTGTTGATGATCGGCGGCAACATCCCCGGCAAGACACAAGTACTGTCGGTCAAGATTTTCGATTATGTGGAGACGATGCAATACGCCCAGGCGCACTGGCTCGCGGGCGGCATGGTGTGCTTCTGCTTCCTCGTGCTGCTGCTGCTCTACGGCAGCCGCAAGAAAAGTCCCTGGGTTTGAGTTTCAGGGAACAAGGAGCAAAGGACGATGGAAGCGCGTTTTCAACTGGACTACCCGGGCTTTTCGCTGGCTGTGGATTTGCGCCTGCCGGAAAAGGGAGTCACCGCCCTGTTCGGCCCTTCCGGTTCCGGCAAGACCACGCTGCTGCGCTGCATCGCCGGGCTGGAACGCGCCCCGCGCGGCTTTCTGGCGGTCGCCGGCGAAGTCTGGCAGGACGAGGACAAAAAGCATTTCCTGCCCACGCACCAGCGTCCCCTGGGACTCGTATTCCAGGAAGCCAGCCTGTTTCCCCATCTTTCCGTGCGGCGGAATCTCGAATACGGCATGAAGCGCGCGGGCCATGCCGGCGGCGAAGAGTTCGACGCCATGCTCCGCCTGCTGGGCATCGGCGCGCTGCTGGAGCGCGATCCCGGCAGCCTCTCCGGCGGCGAGCGCCAGCGGGTCGCCATCGCGCGCGCCCTGCTCACCCATCCGAGGCTGCTACTCATGGACGAGCCGCTGGCCGCGCTCGATCTCAAGCGCAAGCAGGAAATCCTGCCCTATCTCGAAAGACTGCACGACGAGCTTTCCATTCCCGTGCTCTACGTGAGCCACGCGCCGGACGAAGCGGCCCGGCTCGCCGACCACCTCGTACTGATCGACAATGGACGCGCCGTTGCCTGCGGCCCGCTCATGGAAACCCTGGCGCGGCTCGACCTGGCGCACGCCTTCGGCGAAGACATGGGCGTGGTGCTGGAAACCGTCGTCGCCGGGCACGAAGCCGACGACTTGACCCGGCTGGAATTTCCCGGCGGCAAACTCTACATCTCAAGGTGCGACAAACCACTTGGCAGCCGCATGCGCTGCCGCGTCCGCGCCAGCGACGTCAGCCTGGCCCTCGCCGCGCACGGCGACAGCAGCATCCTCAACCTGCTGTCCGCCACGGTGATCGCCGCCACGCCGCTCTCGACCCCCGGTCACGTGCAAGTACAACTCCGATTGCACGGCGACGGCGCGCCCCTGTTGCTCGCGCGCGTCACCGAACGTTCGCGTCTCGCGCTGGACATCGCGCCGGGGCGAAGCGTCGTGGCGCAGATCAAGGCCGTGGCGCTGCTCGGATAAGGATAAGGTACCCCCATGTCTCCTCCCGTCTTCATCTTCGTCGGCCACTCCAACGCGGGCAAGACGACTTTCGTCGAGAAACTGATTCCGGAGTTGATCCGGCGCGGCCAGCGCGTGGCGACGATCAAGCACGCGCATCACAGGCTTGAACTCGATACCGAGGGCAAGGACAGTTGGCGCCATAAACAGGCCGGCGCGGCGATGAGCATGCTGGTGACCTCGTCGGCGCTGCAACTCGTGGCGGACGCCGGCGAGCGCGCCGAGCCGCGCGAATTGGCCGGGCGCTTTCTTGGCGAATCCGACCTGGTGCTCGCCGAGGGATTCTCGCAGGCGCCCGGGCCGAAGATCGAGGTGTTGCGCCGCGCCCAAGGCAAGGCGCCGCGCTGCGCGATCGCGGACGGCCTGATCGCGCTGATTACCGATTGCCCGGAAATCTACCCGGAACTGCCGCATTTCGATTTGGAGGACGCGGCGGGAGTCGCCGGATTCCTGCTGTGTCAAGCGCCATGATCGCGGACTGTACCGGCTTGATCCTGGCGGGCGGCGAGTCACGCCGAATGGGGCGCGACAAGACGACGCTCGAATTCGACGGGCAGACCTTGTTGCAACGCTCCGCCCGGCTCTTGCAAGGCCTCTTTCCACAGGTGCTGGTCAGTGTGCGCCGGCCACGCGGCGACGTCGCGCTGCCTCAAGTCATCGACGAAATACCCGACGCCGGACCGCTGGCGGGCCTGTGCGCCGGCCTGGCGCGGACCAACACGCCGTGGGTCTTCGCCTTGGCCGCGGACATGCCGTTTCTCGGCCCCGATCCGATCCGCGAACTCGCCGCGCGGCGCGTCGAATGCGAGGCCGTCGTGCCGGTCGTCAAAAACGTTCCACAGCCGCTGGCCGCGTATTACGCCGTGGCGGCGCTCCCGGCACTGCGCGCGGCGCTGATGGGAATTGGCAAGCATAGTCCGCGCGCCGTGCTGCAAGGTTTGAACGCCGTTTATGTCGATGAAAACGAGTTGGGCCAAAGTGACGCGGCGCACGATTTCATCGACCTGGATACGCCAGCCGATCTGATGGCGGCGAGGCTAGACTGGAACGTCCAAAAGTAAAAACCTACTTTTGGCCGGGGAAGTTAGCCGAAAAAGGCAGGCGGAGCCTTCCTTTTTCGGGGGGAAAAGCAACGAAACCCCCGTACGTTTTGAAACGGTGTTTCGTTTATAGGTTGGGGTGAGCGCAGCGAACCCCAACACAAAAGCCAATGGACATTCTGATCAGAAGACAGGGGACAGAGGACGGAGGACGGAGGACAGTTCAGTTACCGGGCGCTTCGCGCCCGCAAATATTACTGTCTTCTGTCCTCTGTCTTCTGTCTTCTGTCCTGGAGCGCAGCGAACCCCAACGCAAAAGCCAATGGACATTCGATGCTGGGGTTCGCTTCGCTCACCCCAGCCTATGCGGGCTGCATCTCGCGCTGGCGGACGTTCATGATGTCGACGTTTTCCTGACGACGGATGACCAACTGCACAGGGCGGCAGGCAAATTGTCATTGAACGTCATCGTTCAAAATCCAGTGTCATGGCTCATGGAGACGATCTGAAATGACTACTACTACTACAGCAGACTTTCGCAACCCGCCGCTTATCCGAAAACTCGGCATCGCCGCTCTCGTGAAGGAACT
>JAISQQ010000185.1 GCA_031274075.1 Accumulibacter sp. | reverse complement strand
TGGGAGCCAAACCCCGGCCTGAAGGCCGGGGTTTCGGCGACCGTTTTGGGAGGGGATGCAAACCCCTTCCAAAACACGTTAGACCGACAGGCATGAATGCCTGTCGCTAATTTCTTGCTTTGTCTTTGTTACAGAAGGAGTGAATTTTTTCCATGCTTGCCCAATTTTTCAAACTACCCATGGGGCGCCAGTTACTGTGGGGCATCGCGGCGCTTTGCCTGAGCGCCATCGCCATCCTGGCCATTTTCCTCTCGAATTACACCAGGGACGTCGCGCTGCGGGAAACCGAGGCTTCGCTGAAAGTGCAGGTAAACCTCATCACCCGGACGCTCGAATTCGTCGAGGATACTTTCAGGCAGCAGGTGGTGAGAGCGATAGAGCAGTGGGAAAGAACACTTCCCGCGGTCCACTTGACCGGAAACAGGGTGCGCGAAGGGGAGCGGGAAATTCCGGAAATCGCCTTCGGGGACATCTCCGGAAACGCCAATCCGGAGTACCTGGAGCAATATCGCCGGATCAATCCCGGGCAGGACCCCGCCGTGCTGGTCCGGGACGGGGAGGCGATGTTTCGGGCCAGCACGCTGTTGAAGGATGAGCGCGGGCGATATCGCGAGGCCACCCCGGTGACGGACGCTTATATCAGGCAGGTGCTCCAGGGGCAGACCTACGTCGGTACCGTGGCGCGTTCCGGCAAGCTGTACGCCCTGGCGATCAGGCCCTTGAAGGATGCAACGGGGCGGGTGATCGGCGCGCTGAATTTGCGCATGGACGTGTCGTCCAACGTGGCGGCCTTGAGGGACAAGCTCCGTCCCGTCGTGGTCGGGCAGACCGGTTATCCCTATATCCTGGCGCTGCCGACCGGGGACGAGAAGGAAGCGCGTTTCGCGCTGCATCCCAAACTGGAAGACAAGCGCCTTTCCGAGATGGAGGATCCCCGCGACCGGAAAGTCATCGAGGATATGCTGGAGAAAAAAAACGGCACGATGATCTATGAATGGCCGGACGCCGATGGCCGCCTGCGTCCGAAGATCGCCGTTTTCCAGGAAGAACCCTTGCTCAACTGGGTGGTGGTCACGACCTCGTGGCTGGACGAATTCACGGCGCCCTACGACAACATCCGCACCATCATCCTGGTGGCCCTGGCGTTTTTCGCCGTGCTGCTGCTGGGGGCGATCACCCTGCTGGTGCGGGTGCAACTGCGGCCTTTCGCCGGCGTCGCGAAGAGCCTCGCGGATATCGGTTCCGGCAACCTGGGAAGCCGGATTCCCGTCGTCTCCGGCTCGCGTAACGAGATTCACCGGATCGCCGAACAGGTCAACGACACGGCCGCGGCGATGACCACGCTGGTCGGCACCTTGCGCGAATCCTCCGACGATCTGAAAGGGAACGCCACCAACCTGGCGACCGCCGCCGGGGAATTGAAGAACGGCATTGCCAATCTTTCCGAATCGGTCACCGAGATGAGCGCCAGCACCGAGGAACTTTCCGTTTCGATCAACCACGTTGCCGATTCGGCGCAGCAGACCGACGGCCTGGCGGCCAGCGCCGTGGATGAAGTGGTCAAGGGCAAGCGGGTGACGCTCGAAGCGATCAACGCCATGCGCCAGGTGGAAGAGCGGGTCGGGGCCGCGCTCAAGGAAGTGACTTCCCTGGGAGCGCATTCGGCGGAGATCAGCCGGGTGGTGACGGCGATCCGCCAGATCGCCGAGCAGACCAACCTGCTGGCGCTCAACGCGGCGATCGAAGCGGCGCGCGCCGGCGAAGTCGGGCGGGGCTTCGCCGTGGTCGCCGACGAAGTGCGCAAGCTCGCGGAACAGTCGGCCACCTCCGCCGGCGAGATCGGCAAGATCCTGGGGCAGGTGAGCGGCGGCGTGGCCGGGGTGCAGCAGGCGATCGGCAACGCGGCGCAGGAAGCGCGCCAGGGCGGCGTGGCCAGTTCCAGCGCGGAAGCGGCGTTGGAGAAAATCGACCAGGTCACGCAACAGATCGCGGCCTCGGTGCGCAGCATCGCCGACGCGGTCGGCGAGCAATCCGCCTCGGCCCAGAACATCTCCCAGCGCGTGGAAGCGGCCGCCCAGGTGGCCGAGGAGACGGAAGGCGTCGCCTCCAACGTCAGCGACAACGCCAGCCAGCTTTCCAGCCTGGCCGAGACCCTGGAAAGCGAGGTCGGCCGTTTCCGGCTGTGAGGTTCGGGGGGCAGGGATCAGGTGACAGGTGGCAGGTGTCAGTAACTTGCGGCGCTTCGCGCCGGTAAACCCTGTCACCCGACACCTGTTACCTGTCACCTGATCTTCGCTTGCGGGTGATTTTTCTTGACAGGAAAAAAAACATGGACTTAGACTAATTCGCGGTCTTGGCACTGAATGTCGTCATTCAGGATAATCATATTGTGGTCTTTCAGGGAGAACATCATGAGCAGAATATTTTTTTCATTGTTGTTGGCAATGAGCTTGACAGGAGCCACTTCGGCGGGCGCCGCCAGTTACCCGGAACCCAGGGAAGCTTCCTTCGTGCTGAAGGATTTCAAATTCCACACCGGAGAAGTCCTGCCCGAGGTCAGGATCAACTACCTCACGCTGGGGAATGCGCAAAATCCCGCGGTACTGATACTTCACGGGACGGCCGGGTCGGGGCAGGCCATGCTGCGCGCCTCGTTCGCCGAGGAACTCTTCGGGCCGGGACAGCCGCTGGACACCGCAAAGTATTTCATCATCCTCCCCGACGCGATCGGCACCGGGAAATCGACAAAACCTTCTGACGGCCTCAAGGGGAAATTTCCGCTCTACAACTATGACGACATGGTTCTGGGCCAGTACCGGCTGCTCACCGAGGGTTTGAACGTCAAGCATCTGCGCATCATCGTCGGTAATTCCATGGGCGGGATGCAGACCTGGCTCTGGGCGGTCAGCTACCCCGATTTCATGGATGCCGTGGTGCCCATGGCGTCCCAGCCCACCGCGATGGCCAGCCGCAACTGGATGCTGCGGCGCATGATCACCGACGCGGTGCGCAATGATCCGGCATGGAAGAATGGAGAATATACCGAACAGCCCCAGTATTTCCGCCAGATCAACGTCTATTACGGCATGGCTACGAACGGCGGCAACCTGGCCTACCAGGCCAAGGCGCCGACGAGGGAAAAGGCGGATCAGCTTTACGCGTCGATGCTCGCCAACCCGACCAAGCTGGATGCCAACGACTTTCTGTACCAATGGGATTCTTCCCGTGATTACGATCCGGAGCCGAAACTCGGCAACATAAAAGCGCGGGTCCTGGTGATCAATTCCGCGGACGACGAGCGCAATCCGCCGGAGAGCGGCTTGACCGAAAACGCGGTCAAGAAAATCCCGAAAGCTTCCCTCTATCTGATCCCCGGAAGCGCGACGACCGCGGGACACGGCACGGTCATGGACGCCAAGCTCTGGAAATCCCGCCTGATTGAATTCCTGGGGACATTGTGAGCGGATCAGGTGACAGGTGACAGGATTTTGCGGCGCGAAGCGCCGGTAACACCTGACACATGCCCCCTGACACCTGATCCCTGAACCGATCAGAACGGGGCCGCAAGCGAGAAGTCGAGCGGCTTGCCCGTGGACGGATGGGGAAAGGCCAGCCGTTCGGCGTGCAGCAACAGCCGTTCGGCCTTGCTTCTGGCGTCTTCGTGGGCGTAGAGCGGATCGCCGAGGATCGGGTGGCCGAGTGCTTGCATATGCACGCGCAACTGATGCGTGCGGCCGGTTTCCGGCGTCAGGGCGAGGCGCGACGCATGCAACGCGCCGTCATGGGCGATGACCCGGTAGCGCGTCAGCGCCGGTTTGCCGGAGTCGAAATCGACCTTGTGCAGCGGGCGGTTCGGCCAATCCACGCACAGCGGCAGGTCGATCTCTCCCTCGCTTTGCTTCGGCCGGCCTTCGACGACGGCGACATAGCGCTTGTCCACGCGGCGTTCCTGGAACAAGAGGCTCAGCGCGCGCTGCGTTTTCTTGCCGCGCGCCAGGACGACGAGTCCGGAAGTGTCGAAATCCAGGCGATGCACGATCAGCGCGTCGGGAAACTCGCCCTGGAGACGGGCGATCAGGCAATCCTGCTTGTCCGGCCCGCGGCCCGGCACGGAGAGCAGCCGGGTCGGCTTGGCGGCGACGATCAGCGCGCGGTCGACGTGGATCAGGGAAACGGCTCGTTCCGGGTCGCGGCCAGGGGACGACGGGATAGGCGTGGTCATGGGATAATGCCGATCGGCGCGGGACTTTTTTGTGACGCGCGATTATAGGCCATTCACCGGAGCGCCGCCGAAGCCGTCAGGGCGCGGCTTGGAAGAATCGATGGACGTTTTCCTGCATCAGTTTCTACTGGCTTTGCCGCTCTTTTCGCTGATTCTGGTCGGCTATCTGACGATGCGCGTGTCCGGCTGGCCGGCGTCGGTGCTGGACGGGCTGACGCGCTTTGCGTTCAACCTGGCGATTCCGGCCATGCTGTTTCGCCTGATGGGCCATTCGAGCGATCTGCCACCGGTCGATTGGCGCCTGCTGATCGCCTTCTTCGGCGCCTGCCTGATCGTCTTCATCCTCGGGCGGCTGCTTTCCTGGAAACTTTTTGCCTTCGACGGCGCGGCGCAATCGGTTTTCGCGATGGGCGGCATCTTCAACAACTGCGTGATGCTCGGACTGCCGCTGACCAAGCTGGCGCTCGGCGACGCGGCGGTTCCGTCGGTGGCCTTGATCATCGTGTTCAACGCCTTGATCCTGTGGACGCTGGTAAGCGTTTCCGTCGAGTGGGCGCGGCACGGAAGCTTTTCGCCGCGCGGCCTGGCCCGCACCGCGAAGGGAGTGCTGAGCAATCCGATCGTCGCCAGCATTCTCGGCGGAACGCTTTTCAGCCTGACCGGGTGGACGCTGCCGGAGCTGATCGATTCGCCGATCGCCATGCTCGGCGAAGCGGCCTCGCCGATCGCGCTGATCGTCCTCGGCATGGGGCTCGCCGAATACGGCATCCGCGACGGAATCCGGGTCAGCGTGACGGTTTCCGCGCTCAAGCTGATCGTCCAGCCGCTGGTCGTATGGGGGCTGGCGTGGCTGCTCGGCCTGCCGGAAACGGAAACCCGGGCGGCGGTGCTGCTCGCCTCGATGTCGATCGGCGCCAACGTTTACCTGATGTCGTGCCAGTTCAAGGTGCTGCAGGGAGCGATGGCCGGCGCGCTGGTCTTGTCGACGCTGCTGGCCTCGGTGACTACGCCGCTGGTGCTGGCCCTGATGCACTAGTCAGCGCGCCTGCCGCCGGCGATCGCGCGCAGGAATTCGCTGCGAAACTCGCCCGAAGCCTCGAACTCGCCGGTGAATGACTGGGTGACGACGCGTTCGTCGCCGCGCCGGTCCTCGCCGAGCAGCAGGCACAACTGCTCGGCCTCGATCACGCAGGCCGCGCCGCGCGCCTTGCCGTGGATCATCAAGGCTTCGGCGATGTCGCGGGTCATCCATTCCTGATAGGTGAAGCGGTGCCCGATGGCGTCGACCAGCCGGGCGATGCGCCCGAAACCGTGCAGGCGGCCGCCGGGCAGGTAGGCGACGTGCGCCACGCCGCGGAAAGGAACGAGATGGTGCGGACAGACGCCATGCACGGCGATGCCGCGCACCACCACCATGTCCCGCCGGTGATCGTCGAACCCGTCGCCCAGGACGGACGCGGGGTCGATGTCGTAGCCGCCGAGCAGGCGCTTCTGCCAGAGTTCGCGCACGCGCTGGGCGGTCTTGCCCATGTGCGCGGCGTCCGGCGCGATGCCGCAGGCGGCCAGCAGATCGTGGATGGCGCGCTCGAACGCGGCCGGATCGAAAGCCTTGGCGCGCGGGATGCCCGGGGCGGCCGGGGTGGCGGGCGGATGATCGTGATCGCAATCGGGCACGGCTTTCTCCTCGGTCGAGCGTGTTCCCCGATGATACGCGCGCGGAAGGCCCGCGCGCGCATCGGCAAGTATCGGCAAGTATCGGAAAACCGCCGGCGGCGGCGCGTTTTCCAGGATTATTGCTCGTTTTTCAGCCAAGCCGGGGAGCAATAAGCGATAATGCCGGATTGGCGAGATTCATCCGCTCCTTAGCCGGGGCCGGGTCAGTGGAAGGGTGTCGATGAAGTGTGTTGATGATTTCCGTTTGCGTCTGGGCGGCAAGGAGCTGGTGCCCCTGGTCATCGGCGGCATGGGGGTCGATATCTCGACCGCCGACCTGGCGCTGGAAGCCGCCCGCCTGGGGGGCGTCGGCCATATTTCCGACGCCATGGTCAACACCGTGGCCGACCGCCGCTTCGACACGAAGTTCGTCAAGGACAAGCTCAAGCAATACAAATTCAACGTCGCCAACGCCAACAAGTCGGTCGTCCGCTTCGATCTCGGGCAACTCGCCGAAGCGACCCGGCTGCACATCGGACGCACCATGGAAAGGAAGCGGGGCGCCGGGCTGATCCTGGTCAACTGCATGGAAAAGCTGACCATGAACGCGCCGCGCGAGACCCTTCGCGTGCGCCTCAAGGCGGCGCTCGACGCGGGCATCGACGGCATCACGCTGGCCGCCGGCCTGCACCTGGGATCGTTCGCGCTGATCGAGGATCATCCGCGCTTCCGCGATGCCTTGCTCGGCATCATCGTCTCGTCGCTGCGCGCGCTGCAGCTCTTCCTGAAGAAATCCTTCCGCACCATGCGCCTGCCCGACTACATCGTCATCGAAGGGCCGCTGGCCGGCGGGCATCTCGGTTTCGGCGCGGACTGGGCCAAGTATGACCTGGCGACGATCGTCGCGGAGATTCGCCAATACCTGTTCTCGGAAAAGCTCGACATTCCGCTGATCCCGGCGGGCGGCATCTTCACCGGCAGCGACGCCGCCGGATTCCTCGAAAACGGCGCGGCCGCCGTGCAGGTGGCCACGCGCTTCACGGTCACCGGCGAATGCGGCTTGCCCGCCCCGGTCAAGCAGAAGTATTTCCAGGCGGCCGAGGACGGCATCGAGGTCAACATGATCTCGCCGACCGGGTATCCGATGCGCATGCTGTCCAACAGCCCGGCGATCGGCGACGGCATCCGCCCCAACTGCGAAGCCTACGGCTACCTGCTCGACGCCAACGGCAGTTGTTCCTACCTCGCCTCGTTCAACCAGGAGGTCGCCGCGCATCCGGACGCCCGGCGCGTTTCGGTGAAGGACAAGACCTGCCTGTGCACGCAGATGCGCAACTTCAACGTCTGGACCTGCGGACACTATGCCTACCGCCTCAAGGATACCAGCCGCAAACTCGAGGACGGCAGCTACCGGCTGCTCACCGCCGAGCACGTTTTCAAGGACTACCAGTTCAGCACCGACGGCAAGATCGCGCTGCCCGGTTGACGCGCGCCGGTCATGCTCAGCTACCGCCACGCGTTCCATGCCGGCAATCACGCCGACGTGCTCAAGCACCTGATCCTGGTGCAGCTCATCCGCCATCTCGGACAGAAGGAAAAGCCGTTCTGGGTGATCGACACCCACGCCGGCGCCGGCGTCTACGATCTCGATGCCGCGCGTGCCAGGAAGCTGGCCGAGCATGAAGGCGGCATCGGGCGCCTGTGGGCGCGGCGCGATTTGCCCGCGCCGGTGGCCGATTACGTCGATCTGGCGCGCCGTCTCAACCCCGGCGGAACCCTGCGGAAATACCCCGGATCGCCGTTTCTCGCCCTGTGGACGATGCGCCAGCAGGATCGCCTGCGTCTCTTCGAGCGGCACGGCAGCGACGCGCGCCTGCTGCGGAAGAATTTCCACGACGCCGGCCAACGGGTGATCGTCGAGGACACGGACGGCTTCGCCGGGCTTCGGGCGCTGCTTCCACCGCCGCCGCGCCGCGCCGTGGCGCTGATCGATCCGTCGTATGAAGAGAAACAGGATTACGAACGGGTGATCCAGGCGCTCAAGGACGCGCTGGAGCGCTTTCCCGGAGGGATTTACGCCGTGTGGTATCCGCAATTGACGCGCCTGGAAGCGCGCCAACTGCCGCAACGCCTGAAGCGCCTGCCGGCCAAGGGCTGGCTGCACGTGGCTCTGCGCGTGCGCGCGCCGGCCGGCGACGGTTTCGGCATGCACGGCAGCGGCCTCGTCGTGCTCAATCCGCCGTGGACGCTGCACGACACGCTGGCCGGCGCGCTGCCGTTCCTGGCGGAAGCCCTGCGCGAGGACGCCGGCGCCGGCTTTACGCTGGACAGAGGGCAGAGGACTGAGGACTGAGGACAGTCCAGTTACCGGGCGCTTCGCGCCCGCAAATATTACTGTCTTCTGTCCTCTGTCTTCTGTCCTCTGTTTTAGGTTATCCTTCCCTCCCGAAACGCGTCGCGGGAAACTGGCGGCTTCTCCTTTCCGGCGATGGATGGTGGAAACAGTGGAAAACAGCTTACCTGGCGGCGGAAATGTCCGTCCGCGTTCCGGATCGCCGTTTCGCGGCGGCGAGACGGGTTGATGAAAGGGAATACCGATGAAAACGATCCTTGCCTTGCTGGCGCTCTCGTTCTCCGCGGCGGCTTCCGCCACCGCGTGCTATCAAATCTATTCGCCGTCCAACACTCTGGTGTGGCAGGGACAAAGGCCGCCGATCTCCATGGACCGCCCGGACCTCGATGAAGAGGTGAAGAAAATGGTGCCGGGGGGACACCTGATCGTCATCGACGACCGGAGCGTGCCCTGCCAGTCCATCGACGCCACGTCGAAGCGGCCTTTTTCACAGGCCGGGAAAGATAGCGGAGGACAGAAGACAGAGATCAGAGATCAGAGGACAGAAGACAAAGGACAGTAATATTTGCGGGCGCGAAGCGCCCGGTGACCGGACTGTCCTCAGTCCTCTGATTCCCACCGCTTTTTCAGTCGAAGATGTCCTGGAGGGCGTCGATCACCAGGCCGGTGCCGATCGCGATCAGCAGGATGTCGCCCGCCACGCGCACGTAGCGATGCCCGCGCGGCGGCGGCGGCAACTCGACGAGCAGGGGCGCGGGCACGTCGTAGAAAATCACGTTGCGCGGCA
>JAISQQ010000117.1 GCA_031274075.1 Accumulibacter sp. | reverse complement strand
TTCAGTTTTGATTCGCGTGTTCATATCCTGGATTCATGATCAAAGTCTCGTGTATCAGGGATCAGGTGACAGGGATCAGTTCAATCACCGGGCGCTTCGCGCCCGCAAATATTACTGTCCTCTGTCCTCTGTCCTCCGTCCTCTGAACCGCTGGTAGCGGTTGACCGCCTGGTTGTGTTCGTCGAGCGTGCGGGAGAAATGGCTGCTGCCGTCGCCACGGGCCACGAAATAGAGTGCCTGGCTCGGTGCGGGATGCAGTACGGCCTGCAGGGAGGCCAATCCGGGCATGGCGATCGGCGTCGGCGGCAGGCCGTTGCGCACGTAGGTGTTGTAGGGCGTATCGGCTAGCAGGTCGCGCTTTTTCAGGTTGCCGTCGAAGCGTTCGCCGAGACCGTAGATGACCGTGGGGTCGGACTGCAGCGGCATGCCTTGCCGGAGCCGGTTGTCGAACACCGCCGCGACCAGCGGACGATCCGCTTCGCGCCCCGTTTCCTTTTCCACGATCGACGCCAGGATCAGCGCCTGGTACGGCGTGGATACCGCCAGCGGCTGCGAGCGTTGTTCCCACTCGTGTTCCAGGCGGCGGCGCATGGCGCGATGCGCGCGCGCCAGGATGGCGATGTCGCTGCTGCGCTTGGCAAACAGGTAGGTATCGGGGAAAAACCAGCCTTCCGGCGTCGTCCCGTCGGCGTTTTCCATCCCGAGCCGGCGCATGATCTCCGCGTCGGACAGGTCCTTGCCGTCGTGCCGGACATCGGCATGGGCATCGAGGCGTTTGCGCATCTGGCGGAACGTCCACCCTTCGATGAACACGATTTCGGCCTGCGAGACGTCGCCGCGCGTCAGCTTTTTCAACAGATCGAGCAAGCTGATGCCGCGACCGATCTCATAACTGCCTGCCTTGATCGACCCTTCGACTTGCAACAGCCTGCCGAGCGCCACCAGCATCCAGGGATCGAAATCGATTCCGGCGGCGGCGATGTCCCGCGCCGCCGCCCGCATTCCGCTGCCGGGCGCGACATTGAACTCGACGCGCTCGCCGGCGAGGCGCAAGGGCGACGATACTTTCCAGTAGAACCATCCACCGGCCGCCAGGACCGCGAGCAGCCCGGCCAGCCCGATCAACAGCATCCTTGCCAGCCATCGAATCATCGTCGCCGGTCCTGTTTCAGGGAAGATTTTGGGAGGCGATATAATAGCCGAATCCCATCGACTGAACCGGCGCGGCCTCTCCCCGCCGTGGCCGACGGTCCGGCAGGCAAGGCTGCCGCAACGACGCGAGGAAACCACGATGAATGCCGGCTGGCAAGCATATCTCGGCGCCCAGGGGGCGCGCATCCATGAAGACACGGTCCGCGATTTCGGCGAGCCCGAGGGCGAACTCATCGCGGCGCGCGATGCGACCATCGTCGCGCCGCTGACGCAGTTCGCCCTGATCGAATGCGCTGGCGGCGACGCCCAGACCTTCCTGCACAATCAGTTGACCAGCGACGTCAAGCATCTCGCGGCGGAGGGCGCGCAGTACGCCGCCTGGTGTTCGCCCAAGGGCCGGATGCTGGCCAGCTTCGTACTCTTCCGCCGCGACGCGGGCTATCTGGCGCTGCTTTCGGCCGATCTGCGGGAATTTATCCAGAAACGCTTGCAGATTTACGTGCTGCGTTCGCAGGTGAGCCTCGCCAACCGCTCCGCCGATCACCAGATCATCGGCGTCTCCGGGCCGCGGGCCGCCGCCGCGCTGCAAAACGCCGGCCTGCCGGCGCCGGCCGCCGCGCTGAGCACGGCCAGCTTCGCCGATGGCTCGGTCATCCGTCTGGATGACCAGCGTTACATCGTCGTCGCCGCCAGCGACGCGGCCGTCCGGCTATGGCCGCCGCTGGCCGCGATCACCGCCCCGGCGGGCGCGCCGGCCTGGCAGTGGCTGGACGTCGCGGCGGGAATCCCGTGGATCGCCGAAGCCACCCGGGAAGCCTTCGTGCCGCAGATGGCCGGTTTCGACCGGATCGGCGGCGTCAGTTTCCACAAGGGCTGCTATCCCGGCCAGGAAGTCGTGGCGCGCACCCATTATCTGGGCAAGATCAAGCGCCATCTCTACCGAACCCGGGCCGCCGGCCCGATTGCCGCCGGCCTGGCCGTTTTTTCCGCCGAAACGCCGGAACCGCCGTGCGGACAGATCGCCAACGCCGCCGCCGCGCCGGGCGGCGGCTACGACGCGCTGGCGGTGATCCTCGAAGACGCCGTCGGCAAGGGCGAACTGCGGGCCGCCCTGCCCGACGGCGGCAGCATCGGATTGACCGACCCCGTTCCCGTGAATCACGGGTAAACCACCGGGAGCGGAGGATACGCAGAAAGACCTAAAAAACCGCCTTCAACACGGCGCCGGATTCCTGTTTTTCGCTGTGTTCGCCGTGGTCAGATTGCTTTTCTCCGCGGTCAATCGCCTTCATCCTCGATGATTTCCACGGGCGTATAAACCGGCACGAGATCGAACAGCTCGATAACGTCGCGGCTGCGCATGCGGACGCAGCCGTGCGATCCGGGCTGGCCCATCGCTTCCGTCTCGGGGCAGCCGTGGATGTAGATGAAGCGCCGCATCGTATCGACATCGCCGAGCCGGTTGAATCCGGGTTCGCAACCCGAAAGCCAGAGAATGCGCGTCAGGATCCAGTCGCGTCCGGGATGCTTCGCCGCCAGCCCGGGCGAATGGATTTCGCCGTTCGGACGCCGCGCCACGAAAACGCTGCCCGGCGGCAGTCCCGAGCCGATCTTGGCGCGAACCAGGAGTTTCCCGCGCGGCGTGCAAAAGCTCCCGTTCCGCTCGCCCGCGCCCCTGGCCGCCGTGGAAACGGGATAAACGCGCAGCGGTTTCCCCGCGTCGTCGAACAGGGTCAGGCGCTGCCGGGCGAGGGAAACGACGATTTTCACGCGTCCTCCTTCCTCGCCCGCCGCGCCGCGAAAAAGCCGGACAGCAAGCGGGCGCATTCTTCCGCCAATACCCCGCCGACGATTTCCGTGTGGTGATTGAGCCGCTCGAGCGCGAAAAGATCGACGACACTGCCGTGCGCGCCGGTCTTCAGGTCGCGGGCGCCATAGACCACGCGCGCGATCCGGGCGTGCAGGATCGCTCCGGCGCACATGACGCACGGTTCCAGCGTCACGAACAGCTCGCAGCCCGGAAGACGATAGTTTTCCAGGTGTCCCGCCGCGTCGCGCAAGGCGGCGATCTCGGCATGGGCGCTCGGGTCCACGGCGCCGATCGGCGAATTGAAGCCGCGTCCGACGATTTTCCCGTCGCAAACGACCACCGCGCCCACCGGAACCTCGCCCAGGCATTCCGCGCCGCGCGCCAGGGAAAGCGCCTCGCGCATGTAAAACTCGTCATTCAACCCGGAAACCACCGTTGGCGCGGGCGGACGGACGCCAACGTTCACTCGGCGAAAACATCGGCCAGGCTGTCCTTTTTCCCGCCCGGTTTGCGCCCGCGCGAAGGCGCCGGAAGATCGCACGACAAGCGGCAACTGGTGCCCTCGATTTTCTTGCCGTCGATAAAACGCGTGACATGGCAGCAAATGACGTCACCCGAAACCGAAAGCTGCTCGACCAGCGTTTTCACTTGCGGCATCGAGATATGCAAGGCGGCCGCGATGTCCACATCGAGTTGTTCACCGTTGGTTTTCAGATAATCGAGGATACGGGCGTTCATCTAGTTTCCCAGGCTCGCGAAATGGCACAGATGATCGCCAGTTTGCGCCCAATTCCTTGCAATGGCAATTTCCCGGAGCTTGCGCGGATTCAACGGACGACGGCGGACGAGAAAAGGCCGGAAGCTCTTGATTTTACCGAGGTTTACGGCCTTTATCGGATGGTATTGAAGGTTGATCGTGCCCAGGACGGGAATCGAACCCGTACGCCATAAGGCTGCGGATTTTAAGTCCGCTATGTCTACCAATTTCATCACCCGGGCAACGGCGGCGATTATACGGGCCGAACGGGGAAAAGGGAAAACGCGCAGGCATCCGCCGGGGGAAAACTCGCCCAGTGTCAAAAGCGGTTCTTCAGTTTCACTCCACGCCGGCATCGAGAAAACGGTGCATCACGTAAACGTCGACATAGCCTCGGCTGCCATGCCGGAACGCTTTCGGCAGCGTCCCGGCGATCTTGAACCCCAGCTTTTTCCAGAGCGCCACCGCGCCGGTGTTGGTGCTGACCACGAAATTGAACTGCATCGCATCGAAGCCCCTCCTTCGCGCCTCTTCCAGGCAGTGCCGCCCGAGCGCCTCGCCGACTCCGTGCCGCCGGACCTCGGGGGCGACCATGAACGACGCGTTGGCCACGTGCGCGCCGAGATCGCGCTGGTTGGGGATCAGCTTGTACATCCCGGCGATTCGACCGTCCATTTCGGCGACGAACGAAAGCACCCCCGTTCCGAACCAGTAGGCAAAAGCGTCGTCCCGGGTAGCGGCCGGCGAAAACACATAACTGTCCGCCCGCGCCACGACGGCCTGAAAGATCGGCCAGATACCCTCGAAATCGATCCTGGCCGCTTCGCGAATACGCACGCTCGGCAAGTCCCTCTCCTTTTGTCCGCCTCCGCCACGGCTTGCGCAAGGCCGGAAAATCTGTCCGGAGCCGCGACCATCGCCGGGGCCGGCGGGTGTTTCCCGCCGGCAATCCAACCCGTCATCAACGCCCCGGGATCGCTCTCCGGGCGCAATTCCACGATCGACTTTCCCGCATCGAGCCGATCGCCGAGCGTTCCCGACGGGTTTCGGAGAGTACCGTTCTCCCGAGCGTGACGCAAGCGTTCGCACGGCGGCCAATCTAACGGAGGAGCCGTGATAGCACCTGTGGCGTTGGGGGAAAGCCATGCCATCCTGCTACGAAGAAGGCATCGATTCCAGCGTCCTCGGTTCCCGTTGTTTCGGCGAAGTCCGAATCCGGCTATTCAAAACGCCCTGAATTCCTGAAAACCCAGCGCGCCCTGAATTCCTGAAAACCCAGCGCCTGAGCAGCGCAAAACTGAAGATCGGGATGACCGCGGCAATCAGAAGATAGCCCACCAGGTAGTGAATGCCCGCCTGTTCAGTGATGTAGGCGGTGATGAGCGTTGCCATGTAAGAAAGCAAATAAGCGGCAAAGAAACGGAGATAGGCATGAAAGCGAATGGCGCGTTTGAAAACAAAACGGCTTTGCAAGAGATAGGAAAGCAGATTAATCGGCACGAACGTAAGCGCGTGGGCGTAGACGGAATTCAATCCGGCCAGCTCGACAAAAGCGCTCAATACCACGCCGTAGAGAAGTGAGATGAACAGGCCGATGACGCCATAACGCGCCAATTCCCGATGAATTGTCATTGCCGGAAACGCGCCATGAAACGGATGTGCAAATTGATGACACAGTTTTTGCAGGCTTTTCGTTTTTGGCATGACAGCCAGGCAAAGCTGCAAGTTTTCACCATGATTTTATATACAGTGTGTTGCGCCTCATAATAGTGGATGTCATGCGTTTCGGCGTAATGACAACAAGCGTGGCAAGAGATTTTTCCCGAGTGTTGCCAGCGTAAACAATCCAAAACCGTAAATGATTGGCCGTAACGGAATGCCGTAACGCGGGAACGGCGCTCCCACCATATGAATTACTAGAAAATACAGGATCAATGCTACAACGAGCATAGCAATACAGCGCTTACCCTTGCTCAATCTGAAAATTTCCGGCTTGAACAAAACGAGGCCGCATCCAGCAAGCGCGGCAATCGTCAGGAGAGGATGCAAATAGGCGGATATAAGTTCCGTTGCCTGGAAAAATGGCGAAGTCAGATACGGACTGGCTGTAACAGGGTAGACAAAGATACCTCCCATTCCAGCAATGATGTTCCACGATAAAAGCGTGACGGGCTTGCCGATAAGATACCAATACAGGAAAGTCCACGGATCCTTGGACGCACGTTGGAAAAGCTCCCGCAATACTTCGCCAGTCGTATGAACTTGAGACGCAAAGGGATCAAAATGATACGGGAAACCAAATGATTCCGGTATATTGTTGAATGTAAAATCCGGATACATGCCGTGCAATATTGTATTGACAAACAAAGTGGGATCTGAAGCCGAACCAATCATGGCGATATTACGAATTTTCCACGCCACGATGACTGCCAAGGCGGAACCGAGCGCGGGCAAGCCAATACGCAGAAATGAGCGCGCGCCCATTGCCTGGAACAGGAAAGGCGCCATGAACAGAGGCAGGTATTCCGTGGTGGGTCTGGTCAACGCGCTCAAGCCCAACAGTAAACCACCCATGATCGCCCATTTTGAACGCGTGCGGCATCTACCCCAGGAAAGCAGAAGCATCCCGAAAAGCAACAGGAAGGTGAATTGGGTTTCTGTCAACAAATAAGTCGTCATCACGACAAGATGCGGCGACAATGCCGTCAACAAGGCGGTAAGCAAGGCCACGGCCACGCCTGCCAGCAGGCGAAACAATGCGTATGCCGCAAGAATTGTCAGGGTACTGAGCAATACCTGCCAGGTATTGAAGCGGAAAAGCATCCGCTCACTGGGGGGATTCTCAACAAAAGGCACGAGCGCGAAGGGAAGACCGGGAGGCAAAAAAGCATCTGGAGCAGGCGCGGAATTACCCGGTGGGGCGTGTGAAAACACGTTCCAGTACTTCAGATTCAGCGCCGCAAAATAATAGCGCATGGCATCCGCCCGAACGGGTTGATCCACCACTGTGTTGCTGATTGCCTGAATGCGTAATGAGGCGCCCAAAAACACGATCATGGCAAGAGCCAGAAAAATTTTGTGCCGTTCAAGCAGGTGTTTCATGATTTTTTCCCTTTATAGAGATTTTGCAACGCCAGTTCAAAGCGTTCCTTGTTGTTCTTGACGATTGCATCGAGAATCAGTCCGCAAACGAATGAAAGCAAACCGCACGAAGCAAAAAATCCGCTGGCGATCAGGGTGGGAAAACGTGGTACGGCGTGCGTCAGAAGATATTCCGCCCATATCGGGATGAATAAAAATGTGGCAACACCAAAAAACCCGAGGGCGGCATAGCCGAAAAACAACAAGGGCTTGTAGTGACGGAAAAGATTGAAAATCATCAGCATCACTTTGGCGCCGTCTTTGAACGTATTGAGTTTGGAAACACTCCCCTGCGGTCGGTCGCGGTATTCGACGCCAATTTCGCGCAGGGTGAAACGACGGTCCAGGGCGTGAATCGTCATTGCCGTCTCCAGCTCGAAACCGCTGCTCAAAATGGGAAAACTGGCGACGAATATGCGACTGCAGGCGCGATACCCCGCCATGATGTCGTGGATTGCTTTCTCATTTTTACGCGCAAAAAGGATATTGACCAGGCGGCAGACCAGACGGTTGCCTACGTTGTGAAAAGCGCGTTTGTTTTCGGAAAAATAAGTGGTGCTGAGACGGTCGCCGATGACCATGTCCACGCCTTCTTCCAGGACAAGACGCGCCATTTGCGCTACCTGCTCGGCGGGGCAGGCGTCATCGCCGTCGACCATGAGGTAACAGTCGGCGTCGACTTCCAGAAAGGCTTTGCGGATGGTGTTGCCTTTGCCTTGTTGCGCGCAGTGGCGCACACACGCTCCGGCTTTTTTTGCTATTGCGCTTGTGTCATCGCTGGAGTTGTTGTCATAGACAAAAATTTCGGCATTGGGCAAGGCGGCGCGAAAATCATGGACGACCCTGGCGATCGTGACGGCTTCGTTGTAGCAGGGAATGATAACGGCGATTTTGTGCATCGACGTTTACCTCTTCCCGACAAAGAGCGGCAGGTTTGAGATAAAGCCGAGGAAACGCTCCGTATCCGGTGAGCAGGCATATTCCCCCCCCCCCCCCGAAAATGCGGGCAGCCGCCTTGCTTCTTCTGTCAATGAAAGCAAATCGCGTTTTGACAGAAGGATGGGATTTTCTTCCCTGGCGAAAAAATTCATGCTCAATTCATTCAGTATTGCGCGGTGCAAACGTTTGGCGATTCTGACGCATTCGCTCAAAAAACGTTTCTGGTTTTCGCTATCGCCTACGTGCTCAATGACGGTGTTTGAAAGAACCAGATCGAAACTGCCGCTGGCAAAAGACATGGAAGACATGGAAAGGTCACTTGAACGCCGACACATTTTCTCGCGCACATGCCGGGTAGCACGATCGGCAAGAAAACCGCCCTTTGTCCTGCTCATTATGGCTTGATTGGTCATGTTTGTTTTTCGGAATGCTCTGTAAACATCCTGCGCTCAGAGCATAAAGGCATAACCTGACCCTGATCGACCAAGGAGCGTCGATGATAGCAGCAGGGGAATGGCCCGTCAAAATATTTTCGAGACCAGAGCAGGACAATCACACGATGTTTCTGTCACCCTGAAGGGTGAGGTGTTGCAATTCCGCGTAGATTGGATAAGCGAAACGAACCCCAACAAAAAACAAGCAAAATCATCGCCCGAAATGTCATCGAATTCGGCTTGCCGTTCAGAGGACAGAAGACAGTCATATTTACGGGCGCGAAGCGCCCGGTCACTGAACCGTCCTCTGTCCTCTGTCTTCTGTCCTCTGATTCACCGCCTGCCACACGCGCAGGGCGTCGCGCGTTTCGGCGACGTCATGCACCCGTAGTATCTTCGCGCCGCGTTCGGCGGCGAGCAATGCCGCCGCGACGCTGGCTCCCAGGCGTTCGCCCACCGGCCGGCCGGTGACGGCGCCGAGCATCGACTTGCGCGACATTCCGGCGAGAATCGGCAGGCCGTCGCACGCCGTTTCACCCAGGCGCGCGAGCAGGCTCAGGTTGTGTTCAGGCGTCTTGCCGAAGCCGAAGCCTGGATCGAGCACCACGCGGTCGCGGCCGATGCCCGCCGCCGTCGCCGCCGCCAGCCGTTCGCCCAGGAATTCGCGCACCTCGCGCACGACATCGCCATAATCGGGATGCCGCTGCATGGTCGGCGGCTCGCCGCGCATGTGCATCAGGCAGACCGCGCAGTCGCTGTCCGCGACCGCTTCGAGCGCCCCCGGTTGGCGCAGGGCGTAGATGTCGTTGATCATCGAGGCGCCCTGGGCGAGCGCGGCGCGCATCACCTCGGGCTTGCAGGTATCCACCGAGATCGGCGCCGGGCAATCCGCCAGCGCTTCCAGCACCGGCAACAGGCGCTCCAATTCCTCATCGGCTGTGGCCGGATGCGCGCCGGGACGCGAAGACTCCGCGCCGAGGTCGATGATGTCGGCGCCCGCGGCAATCTGCCGGCGCGCCTGCGCGACCGCCCGCTGCGCGTCGGCCCCCAGGCCGTCGCCGGAAAAGGAATCCGGCGTCAGGTTGACGATGCCCATGACCAGTGGGCGTTCCAGGGAGAGGAGATATTTTCCGCAACGGAGCATGATGGCGACGAGATATGAAAAGCGAATGAAAAGGGGGAGTTTCCTCCCCCGGCTGGGTTACATCGGATCGCCCTCTACGCCGGCGCTGCGGCGCTCGGCGCCGCGTCCGGCGGCGGGGTGTCGGTGTTCTCGTTCGCTTTCGGCAGCGGTTCCTTCGGCGGACGCGGCGATTTGCCGGCCATGATGTCGTCAATTTGCTCGGAGTCGAGGGTTTCCCATTCGAGCAAAGCCTTGGTCATCGCCTCGACCTTGTCGCGGTTCTCTTCGAGCAGCCCCCTGGCCAGCGAGTACTGCCCGTCGATGATGCGCCGGATCTCGGCATCGACCTTCTGCATCGTCGCTTCCGAGACATTCTTGTGCGTCGTCACCGAGCGCCCGAGAAAAACCTCGCCCTCGTTCTCGCCGTA
>JAISQQ010000109.1 GCA_031274075.1 Accumulibacter sp. | reverse complement strand
ATCCGGATTCAGTCCATATTCAGTCCAGACCCAGCCGCCGACCCGGAGAGTCTTTGACCACGCGGGTTTCGATGGCGCGCCCGACACGATTCGAACGTGCGACCCCTGCCTTCGGAGGGCAGTACTCTATCCAACTGAGCTACGGGCGCTGGTGCGTTTGCAAGGGCGAGAAGCATAGCGGTTTTGCGCTCCGGCGTCCATCCCGACGCAAGGCGCTCATTTGGCCCGCCTCGAACGCGCGGTCTCGAGGTGGCGGCACAGTTGTTCCGCGCCGTCGAGCAGGCGCGGGGTGTGGCGCTGCATCAGATCGGGCGGCACGAAGAAGAGGTTGTCGCGCGCCACGGCGGTCATGGCCGGCCAGCGTTTCCAGTCGTCGAGCCATTCCGGCCGGGCTTCGTCCATGCCGCTGGCGACGATGGCCTCGGGATTGGCGGCGATGACCGCTTCGACGGTGATCACCGGCGCGATCGCTTCCAGGCCGCCGAACACGTTCTCGCCGCCGCACAGGCGGATGACGCTGGAAATGATCTGCCGGCCGCCGACCGTGGACAGCGGCTGTTTCCAGATCTGGTAGAAAGTGCGCACCACGGGCCTTCCGCCATAGCGCTCGCGCAGGCCGGCCAGACGCGCGCCGATGCGGCGGGCGGCGGCGTCCGCCGTCACCGAGCTTCCCGCCAGCTTGCCCAGCCGTTCGATCTCGTCGGCCACGTCCTCCAGGCGATCGGGTTGCGACACGTAGACCGGGAAGCCGAAGGCGCGCAGCTTGTCGATGTTGGCTGGCGCGTTGCCGCTGTGCCAAGCGATGATCAGATCGGGTTCGAGGGCGACGACGGCTTCGAGGTCGAGGCGGGAATAGCCGCCGATCCTGGCGATGCTTTTGGCCGCTTCGGGATAATCGCTGTAGTCGACGGTTCCGACCAGGCGGTCGCCGGCGCCGGCGGCGAACAGCGTTTCCGCCAGGTGCGGCGCCAGTGTGACGATGCGCCGCGCCGGCCGGCTCAGGCGAACGGTGGCGCCGGTATCGTCGATCACGGCGATTTCGGCCCGGGCGAGGCTGGCGGCCAGGGCGAGCACCAGGAAGAAAAGCCGTTTTTTCATGGCGCTCGCCACTCGCCGATCGCCGCCTCGAGACGCCGCCACTCGGCTTCATCGCCGGGCAGGCCGAAGCGCAGCAGGGCGTGCCGATCGAAGCGGCGCACCAGAATGCCGCGCCGCGCGAAGTGTTCGGCCAGCGGCGCGGCGGGCAAGGCGGATAAAGCGGACGACGGCGCTTCCCCTCCGCCGACGGTGCAGAACAGCGCCGTTCGCCGCACCGTGCCGAGCGGCGCCAGCATTTCCGCCAGCCTTTGCGACGCGCCCGCCAGTTTCTTGCGCGTCGCGGCTTGCCACGCCGTGTCTTCCAGCGCCCGGCGCGCCGCGATGCGCGAGGGATGCGCGATGCTCCACGGGCCGATCGTTTCGCGCAGCCGTTCGAGTTTGCCGGGCGCGGCGAAAACGAAGCCGACGCGCGCGCCGGCGAGTCCGAAGAATTTGCCCAGCGAACGCAGCACGATCAGGTTCGGCGCCGCCTCGCGGCCAGCCAGCGCGGCCAGGGTCTCGTCCGGCTCGGCGTCGCCGAAGGCCTCGTCGACGATCAGCCATCCGCCGCGCCGCCGTAACTGCCCGGCTGCGTCGAGCAGGGCCTCGCGCGGCGCGCGCTGCGCCGTCGGATTGTTCGGGTTGCACAACAGCACGGTTGGCGTCGCCACCGACAAGGCGCGCGGCAGCGACGGCAGGCGGCGCATCTTGTGGCCGGCGCGCTCCCAGGCCTGCGGATGCTCCTCGTAGAGCGGCGAGACGCAGGCCACGGCCATCGGCTTGAACAGCAAAGGCAGCGCCAGGATCGCCGCCTGCGACCCCGGCAGGGCGAGCAGCCGGTCGTTGCCGTAATACGCCGCGGCGGCGGCGTCCAGGCCGTCGTCGTCCTCCGGCAAGCGCCGCCAGCCCTGGGGATCGATCGCCGGAACCGGGTACGCGTCCGGGTTGATGCCGGTCGACAGATCCAGCCAGTCCGCCAGCGGAATGCCGTAGTCGCGCGCCGCCCGCCGCAGGCGTCCGCCGTGCTCAAGCACGCAGCGCTCCGATCGCCAGCAAGACCGCCAGCCACAGCGCCAACCACAGCGCCAACCACAGCGCGAGGCCGCGCCGCACCAGGGACAGCGCGCGCGCAATGTCGCCGCCGCGCGCCGCGCGCCCCTCTCCGAGCACTGGACGCGCCTCGATCCGGCCGTGGTAAATCGCCGGCCCGCCGAGCGCGAGGCCGAGACTGCCCGCGCCGGCGGCCATCACCGGCCCGGCGTTCGGACTCTCCCACGCCGGCGCCTGCCGCCGCCAGCAGCGCAGCGCCGCGCGCGTCTCGCCGAGCAGCGCGTAGGAAAGCGCCGTCAGCCGCGCCGGAAGATAATTGAGCAGGTCGTCGATACGCGCCGCCGCCCAGCCGAAACGCAGGAAGCGCTCCGTCTTGTAGCCCCACATCGCGTCGAGCGTGTTGGCCAGCCGGAACAGCACGGCGCCCGTCCCGCCGAGCAGGGCGAACCAGAACACGACGCCGAACACCGCGTCGTTGCCGTTTTCCAGCGTCGATTCGACGCAGGCCGCCGCCACGCCCGCCTCGTCGAGTTCCGCCGTATGGCGCGAGACGATCCAGCCGACGTGCTCGCGCGCCGCCGCCAGGTCGCCGGCCCGCAGATCGGCCGCGACGCGGTCGGCGTGCTCGGCCAGGCTGCGCCCGCCGAGCGCCAGGTAGAGCAGCGCGACGTCGAGCAGCCAGGCGGCGGAAGCTGGCCCCCGGCTGCGTGCCCATGCCGCCAGCGCCACCCAGGGCGCGACGGCCAGGAGCCAGGCGCCGAGGCCTCCCAAGCGCCGCCAGGCGCCCCGGTTGGCCGCCCGCTCGATGGCCGTCGCCAACTTGCCGAAACCCGCCAGCGGATGCCAGCGGCGCGTCTCGCCGAGCAGCCGGTCGAGCGCGACGCCGGCCACGGCCGCCAGCGCCCCGCTCAAGGACGCCGGCACGGCGGCCGTCAATTCGGCGAAAGGAAAAGGGAAAGGCATGTTTGCTTGTTCGTTTGCTTGTCTGTTTGCTTCAATCCACATCCGGCAACCGCCGGACGAAGCGGCACGGAAGAGCTTGCGTCTCTCCGATACGCGATGATCCCCTTAAGAAGCTGTTTTAAAAAAATGGGTACGAGAAATGCTTTGATCCAAAAAAACCTCAATTCAAGCACTGGGGGAAGGTAGGGCGGTTTCTCCGAAACCGCCGCTCCCCCGGCGCGCTCGGAGAGCGCGCCCTACCCTGGATGATCCATCTGCTTCTCAAACGTCTTTCTGATTTCTAAAACAGCTTCTAAGGGAAAGGTTTCAAGCCTTGAGTCGGTTTTCGATGAGAGAATTGCGGGCCACACAACCAAGAACCCATTTTACCCGAATGAATACCCCCGAACCCCGCAAAACCCCCTGCCTGATGGTCCAGGGATGCACCTCCGACGCGGGCAAGTCGGTGCTCGCCGCGGCGCTCTGCCGCGTGCTCGCCCGGCGCGGCGCGCGCGTCGCGCCGTTCAAGCCGCAGAACATGGCGCTCAATTCGGCGGTCAGCGTCGACGGCGGCGAGATCGGCCGCGCCCAGGCCTTGCAGGCGCTGGCCGCGCGCGTTCCGGCGCGGATCGATTTCAACCCCATCCTGCTGAAGCCGGCGACCGACAAGCGCGCGCAGGTGATCGTCCACGGCAAGGCGCTCGCCGACCTCGACGCCCGCGACTACCACGCCTACAAGCCGCGCGCGATGAAGGCCGTCCTGGAATCCTGGCAACGCCTGTGCGCCGCCTACGACTGCGTCGTCGTCGAGGGCGCGGGCAGCCCGGCGGAGATCAATCTGCGCGACCGCGACATCGCCAACATGGGCTTCGCCGAAGCCGTCGATTGCCCGGTGATCCTCATCGCCGACATCGACCGCGGCGGCGTCTTCGCCCACCTCGTCGGCACGCTCGAACTGCTCGCGCCGAGCGAGCGCGCGCGCGTCAAGGGCTTCGTCATCAACCGCTTCCGCGGCGACATGGGCCTGCTCGAATCCGGCCTCGACTGGCTGGAAGCGCGCACCGGCAAACCCGTGCTCGGCGTACTGCCCTACCTGCACGGCCTGTACCTCGACGCCGAGGACGCGCTGCCGAAGGAGCGGGAGGCGGAGGCGGAGACGGGCGTGGATTTGCGTGCGGGTTTGCGTACGAGTTTACGTGCCATCGCCCCGGCCTACCCGCGCATCTCCAATCACAACGACCTCGACCCGCTGCGCTTTCATCCCGAGGTCGATTTCCGCTTCGTCGGCCCGCACGAACCGCCGCCGCCGTGCGATCTCATCGTGCTGCCCGGCTCCAAGGCGGTGCAAGCCGATCTCGACTGGCTGCGCGCGATGGGCTGGGAGACGGCGATCCGCCGGCACCTGCGCTACGGCGGCAAGCTCATCGGCGTCTGCGGCGGCCTGCAAATGCTCGGCGCCCGCCTCAACGATCCGCTCGGCCTCGAAGGCGCGCCCGGCAGCGCGCCCGGCCTCGCGCTGCTCGACTACGAGACCACGCTGGACGCGGAGAAAACGCTGGAAAACGTGCGCGGCACGCTGGCGCTGCCCGGATCGCCCGCCATCGCCGGCTATCGCATCCACATGGGCGTAACGCATGGCCCAGCTTTGGAGCGTCCCGCCGCGCATCTCGACGGCCAGCCGGAAGGCGCGATTTCGCGGGACGGACAAATCCTCGCCACGTATTGCCACGGCCTCTTCGACCCGCCGGAAGCGCTCGCCGCGCTGCTGGCCTGGGCGGGACACGCGCCTTCCGTCCACTTCGATGCCAACGCGCGCCGCGAGCGCGACCTCGACCGCCTGGCCGACGCCGTCGAACAGCACCTGGATCTCGCCCGGCTCGCCGAATGGCTGCCGGAGTTCGGATGACAGAGGACAGAGGACGGATGACAGAGGACAGTTCAGTTACCGGGCGCTTCGCGCCCGCAAATATTACTGTCCTCTGATCCCCGAAATCCGGTCATGGCGATTTTCGCAGTACCTTGCCTGCCAGGACTGAGGGAACGGGCCGTCCGTCGCGTATGGCGGCGTGTCCATTGACAAAGACATGGCGTATGCCTTCGGGGTACTGGCGCGGATTTTCATAGCTCCCCTTGTCCCTGATCGTTTCCGGATCGAATACGACAATGTCGGCGGCACTGTTTTCTCGCAGTTGTCCGCGGTCTCTCAGGCCGAAGACGCTGGCGGGTTTTCCGGTCATTTTATGTATGGCTTCCGGCAGCGAAAGAATTTTTTCTTCGCGGACGTACTTGCCAAGCACGCGCGCAAAGGCGCCGTATACCCGCGGGTGAGGCACGCCGCCCAACAGCCCGTCGGTGCATACGTTCATTTCGGGCCGTTTCATCAGCGCCTTTATATGCTCTTCGAGCCCGTAGAAATCGACCATCGTAACGGCGTTGTCTTCCTGCCACAGCAGATCGAATACCGCTTCCAGCGGCTCCTTGCTACGCATTTCACCCAGTTGGACTAGGTTTTTGCCAATGGCATCGCTATTTTTTTCCGTCTTTACATTGGTGATGACGATACCGTCCAGTCCGGCAAAGGAGACGAAATTATCCCAACCCCGGATACCCGTCCGGATATCACGGATCATTTTTTTTCGTTCGTCCCTTGACATCAGGCGTTGCAGAAGTTTGTCCGTTCCGCCGTCATGCGCCCAGGGAGGAAGAATGACCCCAAGCATGGTGCTTCCGGCGAGATAAGGGTAATGATCGAAGGAAATACGGACGCCCGCCGCGCTGCCGGAATCGAGCGTCTCCAGAACCCTGTCGAACAGCGGCGCGTTGTTTTTTCCACAGAGCTTGAAATGCGAAAAGTGTATCCAGACACCGCTGTCGCGGCCAACGGCAATGACTTCGGCCATGGAATCGAGAATGTCGTCGGATTCGCTGCGCTGATGAATGACCAGTGGTACGGAATGATCCGCCGTTACCTTGCACAGTTCCGTCAGTTCGCGGGTATCCGCATAGGCGCAGGGGATGTAAACAAGACCCGTCGAAAGACCGAAACAGCCCTGTTCCAGCTCCCGTCGAAGAATGGCGCACAGGCGTTCGAGTTCTTCATCCGACGCCAGGCCGCCGCCCAGGCCGCGTGCCGCCATGCGAAGGTTGCCGTGCGGCGCGAGGTAACACAGGTTGGTGCCTGAGCCGTTTTTACCGAGCAATTCAAGAAAGTTTTCTGTTGTCTCGAAAGTCCAGTCGAGCCGGTCGGTGTCACCGTCCAGACCGGCGATGTTTTTTCGCCAGGGCTGTATGAATTCCAGGGGAAGCGGAGCCGCCGATACTCCGTCCTGCCCGATAAATTCCGTCGTTATGCCTTGCATCAGCTTGGGAAGAAGCTGCGGCTGCTTGAACACCTCGATATCGGAATGGCTGTGGGTATCAATGAACCCGGGGCAGACCACACAGCCCTTGACGTCGATGACCGTATCGAAGCCGGCGGATTCCATCGGAGCGATGCCGACGATCTTTTCATCTTCCATCGCGAGATGTCCCGGCACGGCGGGACTTCCGGAACCATCGATGATAAGCCCATTGGCAATGAGTGTACGCATGGCGTTTCCGTAAAAGATCGCGGCTCATTCCTTGAGCAAAGCGCCGCAGAGTGCCACATAGCCTTCCGTGGCCGCATAAAGCTGTTCCAGCGCGATATATTCGTCCAGGGTATGCGCAAGATTTTCCGGCGAGGGACCGAATCCGAGCGTCTTGATGTTTTTTTCACCGGCATAATGGCTGGCATTGGTGCAAAACGAATAGTGCGTGATCTCCGGATGAAGACCGATGGCTTGAAGTCCCGCCAGGGCTTGCTGAATGAACGCTTCTTTTTCGTCGAAAAGCCAGCCCGGGAAAAAGCGTTCGCCTTCAATGACGGCGCCGGTATAGCAATTTTCCCGGCCTTTCGCCAGCGAGACGCGCCCTCTGAAGGACAGGTCTTTTTTTTCGCAGCTCTCGATCGCTTCCTGAAACGGCGCCAGCACGGATTCCCGTGTTTCACCGACCAGCAGGCGGCGATCATACGTTGCGCGGCAATGATCGGGAACGACGGAAGCGCCCGGATAGGGACTGGAAATGATATCGGTCAATACGGCAAGGCCCGGCCCGAGCACGGGATGCCGCGGCGGCGCAAGCGCGTCTATGGCCCCCGCAAGACACAACATGGATAAAACGGCATTGATTCCTTTTTGCGGATTGGAAGAGTGCGCCGGCACACCATACGTTTCAGCGACGATTTCCGCCCGGCCGCGCTGCCCGATTTTCAGGTTGAGATCGGAAGCTTCACCTATGACGACAATGTCAGGCCGTAGCCTGGCGCTGATTTTTCTTGCGGCCACGCCTTCAAAGCATTCTTCATGCACCACCCCCGCTACGCAGAGCGTGCCCGGAAAATTACGCCGGGTGGCGGCGGAAAAAAGCGAAGCGGCAACGGTCATGGCGGCTACGGCGCCTTTCATGTCGGACGCGCCGCGGCCATACAGCCTGCCGTTTTCGATCCGTCCCGCAAAAGGCGGGTAATGCCAGACGGAAGCATCGGGGACCGGAACGGTATCGATATGACCGTCAAGAAGGAGTCTGGGGCCGGAACGCTTGCCTTGAATCGTTCCCGTGACGCTGCCGTACTCATCCACAAAAACCTCATCGAATCCATGAGATTCCATGTAAAGGCGCAAAACCGAAGCCGCCTTGTTTTCCCGCCCCGAATAACTTTCGGCGGCAATGAGCGCGCGGCAAAGTTCCGTAACCGCGTCTTGTATTTCCGGTGTCAGCATGGTTTATTCCAATTTCATCATGACCGATACTGTGCCGCCTTGCCTTGCCTTGCCTTGCCTTGCCGCGCCGCGGCACTGTCTCCGGCTCGTCTTCGCGTCTCGTTTCCAATGCAAACTGGAATTGGCTATGGTCAGCTTGACTGACCGCCCCTGTCCTGGTTTGCTTCGAGTTTTTTGCGGAACGCGACAGGTTTCATGAATTGATTTCCCACGGATCAACAGAAGGCGCGATGGGAAATGCGCCGTAAAAAACTTATGGTGCGTTCCTGCCGCGGTAAATTGAAAATGGCATGCGGAGTCCCTTCCTCGATGATCTGCCCTTTGTCCATGAAGAGAACCCGATCGCCAACCTCGCGGGCAAAATCCATTTCATGGGTGACGACGATCATCGTCATCCCTTCGTGCGCCAGTTCTTTCATGACCAGAAGAACTTCCTCCACCAGTTCGGGGTCGAGCGCACTGGTGGGTTCGTCGAAAAGCATTATTTTGGGTTTCATGGCCAGAGCGCGCGCAATGGCGACGCGCTGTTGCTGTCCGCCGGACAGTTCCTTGGGGTAACTGTCTTTTTTTTCGGCAAGTCCCACTCTTTCAAGAAGACTGAGCGCCAGTTCGCTGGCTTCCTGCCTGGCGATTTTTTTTACCATGACAGGCGCCTCCATTACGTTTTCCAGTACGGTCATGTGCGGAAACAGGTTGAAGCGCTGGAAAACCATGCCGATATTCATGCGCAAGCGTTGCAGGTCGGATTTGCTCCACATGTTTTTGCGCTGGAAAAAAATGGAACCCGACTGAATGGGTTCCAGATAGTTGACGCAACGCAATACCGTGCTTTTCCCGGAACCGCTTGGACCGATAATGACGACTTTCTCTCCTTCCACAATGTTGAGGTTGAAATCCTTGAGCACCTCGATATCGCCAAAGCTCTTGTGCAGGCCGACAAGTTCCAGAATGTAATTGTTCATTGACGCGCCGTCCTTTTTTCAAGACGTCCGGCAATCACCATGAAAATTGAATTCAGGACAAGGTAAAGCAAGGCGACCGCCGTATAGACTTCAAAGGATCTGAACGTCGTACTGATGATCTGGTCGCCACTGCGAACGAGTTCCGTTATGGTCACAAGAGACGTTATGGATGAATTCTTGAGGGTCATGATAAATTGATTGACCAGCGGCGGTATGCAGATTTTCACCGCCTGCGGACCAATGATGCGCCGCATGGCAAGGCCATAGCTCATTCCCAGCGAAACCGCCGCTTCCGCCTGGCCTTTGTCCACCGCCTGGATGCCGCTGCGGATAATCTCCGTGATATACGCGCCGGTATTCAAGGCCAAGCCAAGAATTCCCGCCATCATGCTGTCCAGGCGGATGCCGAGTTGCGGTAATCCAAAATATAAAATAAACAACTGTACCAGGAACGGTGTGCCGCGGATAATCCAGACATAGAAAAAAGCGGCTGTTTTCAATATGGGATTATTCGACAGGCGGCACAAGGCGCCGATGACGCCAAGAATCATGCCAAAGAGAAGCGCTACGGTTGACACCTGAAGCGTGACAAGACACCCTTCCAGCAAGAGGGGCATCTTTCCCAAGACAATAGAATAATCCAGTTCCATGAGGGGTTGTGGGGCGGCAGATCCATGAAAAACCGGCGACAGTTCCACACTACGTCATGCTCTGTGCACCAGGCGGCCGGAAAGAATTCAAAACGTTTTCCCGGCCGGCTGGCTGGCTTTGAACCTTATTGGCCAATAATCCATTTGTTGTACAGTTTCTCGCCTTCGCCATTGGTTTTTATTTCAGCCAGTACGGAATTGACGAGGGAAACAAGGTCATCGTCGCCCTTGCGCACGGCAATGCCAAGCTCAGCCTTGGTGAAGGGTTCGCCAACGATGGCCAGATTGGGATAAACCTTGTTCAGCTCGAGCTGATTCAGCAAATCGTTGACGGCGGCGTCGATGCGGCCATTGGCCAAATCGAACGCATAATCGACCGTTTCTCTATAGGCCTTGATCGTGAATTTCGGACCTTCCTTCAAAAGGCCTTCGGCAACGTGTTCGCTGGTTGCGCCGGATTTCACCCCGACGACGAGCCCATCCAGGTCTTTTGCGCTTTTTATTTTCGTGTTTTCCTTTCTTGTGACCAGCACCATGCCCGTAGACATATAGGGATCGGCAAAATCGACGACTTCCCTGCGCGCGTCCGTGATATACATGGCGGCGATGACAATATCGGCGCGGCCGTTCTGTAATGTCGGAATGATACTTTGGAATTGCATGTCCTGCGCTTCAAGCGGCACGCCGATTTTTTTGGCGATCAGTTCGGCCAGGTCGATATCGTAGCCAACGATCTGATTGCTTTTTTCGTCGCGGTACTCAAACGGGCGATAATTTCCCGTGGCCAGCACGAGTTTGCCATTTTTCTTGATCCGTTCGATCGCTGTTCCGGCGGCATGAACCGTGCTGGTGAAAGACGCCATGAAGGCGCAGATCAAAAAAAGCAGCAAAAACATCCCCGGCGTTTTGCTTGGAAGGCGTTTCAATCCTGTGAAGTTTGTTTCCATTTGTCGCGCTCCTTGTGAAAAAAAAGTCATTTTGCTTTTGCAATGGCAAGAAGCATGCCAAACGCAAGAAAGACGTATCGACGGAACGGAAAGCACGCGGCCGGCAACAGCGGGCAAGTGCGATTTTTTGAGCCAAGCACTTGTTTATATTACACTTTCCGGGCCTGCCGGCAGCCCTTGTCGGTAACTGCTCCACAGCGGAATGACAGGGGCTGAAAGCCATGCGTATACTTTGGGATTCCATCGTTTCAGGCGGGGTTGCGACCGCCGTTTCCGGGGTAAACCAACTTCAGTTCGATGGCTGGCTCAAAAGTTTGATCAATGCACCAATTTGCGTTTGTAGGCACCTATGTGGTGCAGAAGCGGGCATCGGTGTTCCAGGACTGGCGCCCTCGGTTTCCTGGATATCAGCTCTATTATTCGAGCCGCCGCCAGTCGTCGCGCATTCGCATGGATTGTCGATGCTTTGTGTTTGAGCTAACCGACGCGCCGCAGGTAGATGCTCACCGAGATCTGCGCCCCAAGCCAGCCGAGGGCGGCGCCGACGCCGACGATCGCGGCGGCTTGCGGCAGTGTCGGTCCGCCGGGAGTGAAGGCGACTCCGTAGAGCGCGAGCAGTTCGCGAGCGGGCGCGGCCAGCGCCAGGCCGATGCCGGCGACCAGCGACAGCGCGAACAGTCCTCCCAGCGCGCCTTGCAAGGCGCCGAAATATTGAAACGGCCGGCGGATGAAGGCATCGGTGGCGCCGATCAGCCGGGAGACTTCGATTTCGGCGGCCTGCGCCAGGATTTGCAGGCGGATGGTGTTGAAAGTGACCGCCACCAGCGCGCCGGCGAACAGGGCGGCGAGCAGGCTTACCGCGAGCGCGCCGATGCGCAGGAAGGCGTCCAGGCGGCGGCTCCACGCCGAATCGAGCTGGACGTGCGCCACGGCGGGCCAGCTCTTGAAGGTTTCCGCCAGTTTTTCCAGCGTTTCCGGCCCTCTGTCGCCGGCTTCCACGACGAAGGCGTCGGGCAAGGGATTTTTCGCCAGGCCGGCGGCGACGTCGGCCATGCCCTCGGTTTCCTCCAGGCTTTTCAACGCCTCTTCGCGCGCGACGAAGCGCCATTGGCCCGGATTGGCCTGGCGCAGGCGCGATTCGATTTCCGCCGCCTCTTCTTTCCCGGCGTCGGTTGCCATGAACACGCTGATCTGCTGCACGCCGGAGACCTGGCCGGCGAAACCTTGCAGCTTGTCGAGCATCACCCAGCCGGCGGCGGGCAGCGCCAGCGCGGCGCCGATGACGACCAGCGACAGCAGTGTGTTCAGCGGCGAGGACAGCAGGCGGCGCACGGCGCTTTTCTGCGCCGCGTAGTGCTGCGGGAAAAAGCCGCTCATGCCGGAGCCGCTCATGCCGGGTCGCCCAGCAGGCGGCCGCGCTCCAGGCGCAGCACGCGCGGCGAGAAACGGGCCATCCACTGCGCGTCGTGCGTGGCGACGACCAGCGTCACGCCGACCTGGTGGAAGGAGCGGAAGATGTCCAGGATCTGGCTCGCCGATTCGCTGTCCAGGTTGGCCGTCGGCTCGTCGGCGAGTAGCAGCGACGGACGGTTGACCACGGCGCGGGCGATGGCCAGGCGCTGCTGTTCGCCGCCCGAGAGGGCGATCGGCTGGGCGCGTTCGCGGTCCAGCAGGCCGACCTTGTCGAGCGCGGCGCGGGCGCGGCGAATCGCTTCCCGCGCCGGCAGGCCGACGATGGAGAGCGGCAGCAGCACGTTGTCGAGGACGCTGCGGTCGAAGAGCAGCTTCTGGTCCTGGAAGATCAGGCCGAGCTTGCGGCGCAGGTAGGGAATCGCGCCGCGCCGCAGGGCGGCGATGTTCTGGCCGTTGACCGCGATGCTTCCCGAGGTGGGTCTTTCGACCGCCGCCAGCAGACGGAACAGGGTCGACTTTCCCGCGCCGGAATGGCCGGTGATGAACACCATCTCGCCGTCTTCGATTTCAAAACTGATCTCCTTCAGGGCTTCGATCCCCTGGGGATAACGCTTGGTGACGGCGTTGGCGGAAATCATGGCCGGAGGCTGGCGAGAGCCTTATTCGAAAAGCGCGTCGACGAAGTCCCGCGCGGCGAAGGGGCGCAGGTCGTCGATGCCCTCGCCGACGCCGATGTAGCGGATCGGCTTGGGACACTGGCGGGCGATGGCGGCAATCACGCCGCCCTTGGCCGTGCCGTCGAGCTTGGTGACGATGAGGCCGGTGACGTCGATCGCCTTGTCGAAGGTCTTGACCTGCGCCAGGGCGTTCTGCCCGAAGTTGGCGTCGAGCACCAGCAGCGTTTCGTGCGGCGCGCTCGGGTCGGCCTTGCGGATGACGCGGCGCACCTTGGCGAGTTCTTCCATCAGATGCGATTGCGTCGGCAGGCGGCCGGCGGTGTCGGCCAGCACGATGTCGATGCCGCGCGCCCGGGCCGCCGAGATGGCGTCGAAGACGACCGCCGCCGGGTCGCCGGATTCCTGGGCGACGACGGTGACGCCGTTGCGCTCGCCCCAGGCTTGCAGCTGCTCGCGCGCCGCGGCGCGGAAGGTGTCGCCGGCGGCGAGCAGGACGGAGCGTCCCTGCGCCTGGAAATGCCTGGCGAGCTTACCGATCGAGGTAGTTTTCCCGGCGCCGTTGACGCCGGCGAGCATGATGATGAACGGCCGATGCGCGCTCACTTCGAGCGGCTGTTCGAGCGGCAGCAGCAGCTCGTGCAGCGCGTCCGCCAGCGCCCGCTGGATGCCCGCGGGCGTTTCGATCCGCTCGCGCCGGGCGCGGGCCTTCAGTTCGTCGATCAGATAGCGGGTCGCTTCGAGGCCGACGTCGCTGGTGAGCAGCAGCGACTCCAGTTCTTCGAGCATTTCCGCGTCGACCTTGCCGCGCGAAAAGATCGATTTGAACCGGCCGCCGAACTGCGCGCGCGTGCGCGCCAGTCCCGCCTTCAGGCGCTCGCGCCAGGAAGGCGCGGACGCCGGCGCGATGGACGCCGCGTCCGGCGCGGCGTCGGCGGATTTTTTCAGGAAACCAAACATGGATTTTCGTGTCTCAGCGAAGCAGCGTGTCGTGTCTCGGGAATCAACGTGGAGTCAACGTGGAGTCAACGTGGAATCAGCGTGGGGTGACTGGAGGCCGGCGCGGCCGGAATCGATTAAGATACCGGGTCTTGCACTATTCTTCGTCAATCCGCCCACGATTTTATCAGAAGCCGTTTCCGCCCATGTCCCATCTACCCATCATCCGCCGGGCCGTCCGCCTGCTCGTCTCCACGGCCGCCGTCGCCGCCGTCGCCGTCGTTGCCATCTCCGCGCCCGTCTGGGCCAATCCGTTCGAGCATCGGCTGGCGAACGGATTGCGCGTCATCGTCAAGGAGGACCGGCGCGCGCCGACCGCCGTGCACATGGTCTGGTACCGCGCCGGAAGCATGGACGAAACCAATGGCACGACGGGCGTCGCGCACCTGCTCGAACACATGATGTTCAAGGGCACGCCGTCGGTCGGCGCGGGCGAGTTCAGCCGTCTGGTGGCCGCCGCCGGAGGCCAGGACAACGCCTTTACCAACCGCGACTACACGGCGTATTTCCAGCAGGTGCCGAAACAGCAGCTCGAACAGATGATCGAGCTCGAAGCGGATCGCATGCGCCACCTGACGCTCGACCCGAAGGAGTTTGAACAGGAGATCAAGGTGGTCATGGAAGAACGCCGCCTGCGCGTCGACGACCGGCCGCCGGCGGCGCTGGGCGAGCAGTTGCACGCGCTCTCTTTCCAGGCGCATCCGTACCGCGCGCCGGTGATCGGCTGGATGAGCGACCTGGAGGCCATGACCGTGCAGGATGCGCGCGACTGGTACGAGCGCTGGTACGTGCCGAACAATGCCTACGTGGTGGTGGTCGGCGACGTCGATCACCAGGAGGTCTTCCGCCTGGCCGAGAAACACTATGGCCCGCTGGCGGCGCGTCCGCTGCCCGAGCGCAAGCCGCAGCAGGAGCCGGTCCAGGCCGGGACGCGGCGGCTCGTGTTCAAGGCGCCGGCCGACCTGCCTGTGGTGTCGATGGCTTACAAGGTGCCGGTGCTGCGCGATGTCGGCCAGGACGCCGATCCCTACGCCCTGGAGATGCTCGCGGCCATTCTCGACGGCCACGAGGCGGCGCGTTTCTCCCGCAAGCTGGTACGCGAGCAGC
This sequence comes from Accumulibacter sp., assembly GCA_031274075.1. Classification (GTDB taxonomy): domain Bacteria; phylum Pseudomonadota; class Gammaproteobacteria; order Burkholderiales; family Rhodocyclaceae; genus Propionivibrio. The sequence continues at coordinate 2,856 of JAISQQ010000109.1, read as the reverse complement.
GCCTGGCGGTCTCCGCGAGCGCCGGTTACGACGCGATCGCGCGCGGTCCCGGACTTTTCTATCTGCAAGGCTCGCCCAGCGCCGGGCGCACGCGCGCCGAGCTGGAAGCCGGTTTCCGCGCCGAGATCGCGCGCATTGCGCGCGACGGCGTGAGCGACGGCGAACTGGCGCGGGCCAAGGCGCAGCTCGTCGCCGGCGAGGTTTACAAGCGCGATTCGATGTTTGCCCAGGCCTATGAGATCGGCCAGCTCGAAGCGGCGGGCATCCCGTACCATGAGGAACGGCGGCTGATCGAGAAACTCAAGGCGGTGACGGCCGAGGAGGTGCAGTCCGTGGTGCGGCGTTATCTGGTCGACGACGGGCTGACGGTCGCCGAACTCGATCCGCAAGCGCTGCCGGAAGCGCCCCGCCGTCCGTCGGCTACGGTCCGTCATTGAGCGCGGCGGGCAGGACGAAACCGCGGACGAAACCGCGGACGAAACCGCGGGCGAAACCACAGGCGAAACCACAGGCAACTCGGAGAAAGACCTTGAAGCTCGAGCCGCTTCTCTCGATGCCCTCGGTGTTTTCCGCGCGCATGCTTTTTCGCGGCGCGCCGCTACTTTTATTTCGATCCACGTCCAGCCTGGCTGGGCGAAACAGCCTGGAAGAGATCACGCCTCTTCCAGGCACGATCATCCTCCCGAAGGGGAGCTTTCAAACCGGAGTGGGTTTTCGATGAAAATGATTCATGGGTGTGTTGTGTTGTTTTTTACCGCGTTCGGCGCCAGCGGGATGGCCGTGGCGGCGCCGGCAATCGAACATTGGGTCGCGCCGTCCGGCGCGCGCGTCTATTTCGTCGAGAATCACGCCTTGCCGATGCTTGACGTGCAGGTCGACTTTCCCGCCGGCAGCGCGCGCGACCCCGCCGCCCGGCCGGGACTGGCGGCGCTGACGCGCGAACTGCTCGACAAGGGCGTCGAGGGCCTGGACGAGAACGGCGTCGCCGACCGCCTGGCCGATCTCGGCGCGCAGATTTCCGGCGGCGTGAACCTGGATCGCGCGTCGGCCAACCTGCGCACGCTGTCGGCGTCCGGAACCCGCGAGGCGGCGCTCGACGTTTTCCGCGCCGTGCTCAGCACCCCCCGATTTCCGGCGGACGTTTTCGAGCGCGAGCAGGCGCGCGCGGTGGCCGCGTTGAAGGAGTCGCTGACCCGTCCCGACACGATCGCCCACCGCGTTTTCCGGGCGGCCCTGTATCCGGACCACGCCTATGGCCGCAGCGCCACGCCCGAGTCGCTGCTGGCGATCACGCGCGACGAGATCGAAGCTTTCTACAGAACGCATTACGGCGCCCGCGGCGCGACCGTCACCGTGGTCGGCGACATCGGGCGAGGCGAGGCCGAGGCCCTGGTCCAGAAACTGACCGAAAAACTGCCCGCCGCCGTCGCCGCTCCGCTGCCCGGCGCGCCCGGACGGCCCGCCGGCGGAGAACGGCGCCTGCCCCACCCGGCGGCGCAGGCCCATGTGCTGATCGGCCTGCCGGCGCTGAAGCGCGGCGATCCGGACTTCTTCGCCCTGCAAGTCGGCAACTACACGCTCGGCGGCGGCGGCTTCGTCTCGCGCCTGATGCGCGAAGTGCGCGAGAAGCGCGGCTTCGCCTACCACGTGTATAGCGCCTTCCTGCCGCTGGCGCAGCCCGGGCCGTTCCAGATCGGTCTGCAGACGCGCAAGGAACAGGCCGGCGAAGCCTTGGGCGTAGCCCGCGAGGTGCTCGCCCGTTTCCTGCTCGAAGGGCCGGACGAGGCGGAATTGCTGGCCGCCAGGCAGTATCTTCGCGGCAGCTTCCCCCTGCGCCTCGACAGCAACGGGAATCTCCTCGACAACGTGGCGACGATCGGCTTCTACGGTCTGCCGCTCGATTACCTGGACAGCTACGTAGACAACATCGAGAAAGTGACGGCCGCCGACGTCCGCGCCGCCTTCGCCCGGCACGTCAAGCCGGAGAATCTGGTGACGGTGGTGGTCGGCGGGGAATGAAGTTGGGAGTGAAAGGTGAAAGGTGGAAATTTGGATAACGAGGAAAAAGAATACATCGAATACATTCAGATCGTTTTTTCACATTTCGGCACGGAAAAAAAAGCCGCCCGGTTTTCCCGGACGGCTTTTTTGTCCCGAAGACCCAGATCAGATCGAGTCCGCCAGCGGCAGCAGGTATGTTTTCATCTTCTGCATCGCTTTCGTTTCGATCTGGCGGATGCGCTCGGCGGACACGCTGAACTCGGCGGCGAGATCGTGCAGGGTGGCCGGATTTTCACTCAGCCAGCGCGCTTCGACGATGCGGCGGCTGCGCTCGTCCAGACCCGCCAGGGCGGTTTGTAGTCCCTCGCTCTGCAGGTAATCGCGATCCCGCGCGTCGAGTACGCGCGTCGGTTCGCTGCGATTGTCCTCAAGATAGGCAATCGGCGCAAAACCCTCTTCGTCTTCGCTGCCCGCTTCAAGCGCGATGTCGTGGCCGGACAGGCGGGTTTCCATCTCGACGACTTCTTCCGGCTTTACGTTCAAGCGCCGCGCGACGTCTTCCACCTGCGCCGGAGTCAGCGCTTCGCTGCCCGGTTTCATGCTGCGCAGGTTGAAGAACAGCTTGCGCTGCGCCTTGGTCGTCGCCAGCTTGACCAAGCGCCAGTTGCGCAGCACGTACTCGTGGATTTCCGCCTTGATCCAGTGGATGGCGAACGAGACGAGCCGCACACCCTGTCGCGGATCGAAGCGCTTGACCGCCTTCATCAGGCCGATGTTGCCTTCCTGGATCAGGTCGGCGTGCGGCAGGCCGTACCCGAGATAGCCGCGGGCGATGGAAATGACCAGACGCAGGTG
>JAISQQ010000098.1 GCA_031274075.1 Accumulibacter sp. | reverse complement strand
TCCCACCTCGACTGGCTGGAATCCGAGGCCATCCACATCATGCGCGAGGTCGCGGGGCAGTGTTCCAACCCGGTGTTGCTGTTCTCCGGCGGCAAGGATTCGATCTGCATGCTGCGCATCGCCGAAAAAGCCTTCCGTCCCGGCCGCTTTCCCTTTCCGCTGATGCACATCGACACGGGGCACAACTACGAGGAAGTGACCGGCTTCCGCGACCGGCGCGCCGCCGAGCTTGGCGAGCGGCTGATCGTGCGCTCGGTCGAGGATTCGATGAAGCGCGGCACGGTGGTGTTGAAGTCGCCCGGCGAACCGCGCAACAAGCACCAGTCGGTGACGCTGCTCGAAGCGATCGAGGAATTCGGCTTCGACGCCTGCATCGGCGGCGCGCGGCGCGACGAGGAAAAGGCGCGCGCCAAGGAGCGCATCTTCTCCTTCCGCGACGAGTTCGGCCAGTGGGACCCGAAAAACCAGCGCCCCGAACTGTGGGATCTGTACAACGCGCGCGTCTTCAAGGGCGAGAACATCCGCGTCTTCCCGATCTCCAACTGGACCGAGTTCGATGTCTGGCGGTACATCGAGCGCGAAAACCTGGAACTGCCGTCGATCTACTACGCGCACACGCGCCCGGTGGTGCGCCGGAACGGCGGCCTGCTGCCAGTGACCGCAATCACCCCGGCCAGGCCGGGCGATACGGTCGAACATCTCAAGGTGCGCTTTCGCACGGTCGGCGACATCACCTGCACCGCGCCGGTCGAATCCGACGCCGACACGGTCGCCAAAATCATCGCCGAAACCGCCGCGACGACGATCACCGAACGCGGCGCCACGCGCCTCGACGACCAGACCTCCGAAGCGTCGATGGAACAGCGCAAGAAGGAAGGTTATTTTTGAGTGGAAGGTGAAAAGTAAAACGTGGAAACCGGTACTATGCAAGCAACACCGCGAAGCGATGCAAATTACCGGGAACATTTTTCCGGAATCGCGTTTTTCACATTTCCTGACTTCGACAATCTTTCGTGAAGCAGTATCTAAAAATGTCTGAGCGTTACGCCTGCCGACTTCCCTGTGATTCCTTCCTCGGACAAAGATAAAGAGATGATTTTATTTGTCGCAGGAATGTTGTTTGGCATAGCAATCGCCTATGCGGCGTTCAGATATTGGAAAAGGGTGTTGAAGACTCGTCTGTCTCTCATGAGCCTTTTAATCCCTCCGGACGACTTGTATGAGAATCTGTTCGAGGTCAAGCTGCCGCCGACAGGCGACCAGGTCTCAATTGAGGTCGTTTATTCGCACCGATATGCAGGGTATTATGAAATAGGTTTGGTCTGCGAGAAAGATATTGGATTTCCAATAAAAACATTGGTTCAAATCCAGGTCAGAACAAGATGGAAATATCCCGATGGAAGAATCATCGCGGACAGGAATGAAACGATCATCCTCAATATATCCTGGGATGGTGGGCCGGAAAGGAATGGATTTAGGCTTTTTTTATATGACATTTCGCCTCTTGCGTCCAAAGACCGGCCAAAGCCGGTCTCCTTGATTCTTTCCGAATTCATACCCGTGGATGAACGGATTTCTCTCGAAATTACGATAAACAACTGTAACGAAGTGGTCGAAAACTATGGCGCGCTTGGCGTTTATGGTAGAAGGTTGTCGTGTAAATAGCATAAATAGTTTGTGGTAAACGAAACGAACCGATCGGAATACTTTCGGTTTACTCGTTCATCTAACTTCTACGTTTCACCTTTCACTTCCGATGAGAACCCCATGAACGCCCCCGAAAAAATCCCGCGCGTCGCCGATCACGGCCTGTTGCGCTTTCTCACCTGCGGCAGCGTCGACGACGGCAAGAGCACATTGATCGGACGCCTGCTCTACGACACCAAGGCGATCCTGGTCGACACGCTGTCGGCCATCGAACGCAGCTCGAAAAAACGCGGCATGGACGCCATCGACCTCTCGCTGCTCACCGACGGCCTGCAAGCCGAGCGCGAACAGGGCATCACCATCGACGTCGCCTACCGCTACTTCAGCACCGGCGCGCGCAAGTACATCATCGCCGACGCGCCGGGACACGAGCAGTACACGCGCAACATGGTCACCGCCGCCTCGACCGCCGACCTCGCCGTGATCCTCATCGACGCGCGCAAGGGCGTGCTGACGCAGACGCGCCGCCACTCGTACCTCGCGCACCTGGTCGGCATCCCGCGCCTGGTGGTCGCCATCAACAAGATGGACCTCGTCGGCCACGCGCGCGGCGTGTTCGACAAGATCAGGAACGACTACCTCGATTTCGCGGCCCGGCTGGGAATCGAGGCCCTCCATTTCGTGCCGATGTCCGCGCTCGACGGCGACATGGTCGTCGAACGCGGCGAGCGGCTCGACTGGTATCAGGGCCCGACGCTGCTCGCGCTGCTCGAAAACGCCAGCGCCTCGCACGCCGAGCAGGCCGAGGAATTCCGCTTCCCGGTGCAATACGTCTGCCGCCCGCGCGATGCCGCCAATCCGGAACTGCACGATTACCGCGGCTTCATGGGACGCGTCGAATCCGGCGGCATCGCCGTCGGCGACGCCGTGACCGTGCTGCCGTCGGGCCGCCAGTCGCGCGTCAGGGACATCCAGGTACTCGGCCGGACGCTGCCGTCCGCCTGCGCCGAACAATCGGTCGCCCTGCTCCTCGAAGACGAAATCGACATCTCGCGCGGCGACCTCATCGTCCGCACCGGAGCGCAGCCGAAGGCGACCCGGCAAATCGACGCCATGCTCTGCTGGCTCTCGGAAACGCCGCTCGAACCGCGCCGCAAATACCTCGTCCGCCACACCACGCGCGACAGCAGGGCGACGCTTGCCGGCATCGATTTTTGCATGGACGTCAACACCCTGGAACGCCAGCCCGCCGATACCCTGTTCATGAACGACATCGCCAGGATCCGCCTGAAACTGGCGCAGCCGATTTTCCCCGATCCCTACGCCAGGAACCGCAACACCGGAGCGTTCATCGTCATCGACGAATCGACCAACGACACCGTCGGCGCGGGCATGATTCTTTGATTTTCAGAGGACAGAAGACAGAGGACAGAAGACAGTAATATTTGCGGGCGCTTCGCGCCCGGTAACTGAACTGTCCTCTGTCTTCTGTCTTCTGTCATCTGTCATCTGTCCTCTGTCCTCTGTCCTCTGACCCGCAGCCGCAGCAGGGTGGTCAATTCCTGTCCTTCGACCAGCCGGACGCGGTGCTTGGCGATGAACTCGCGGGCGTTGGCGGACAAGTCGCCGAGCGTGAAATAGAGGGCGTCATGGGCGTTTTCCGCGTCCCGCTGCCGGTCCAGCTCGCGCAGGGGTTCGAGGCCGTGGCTGGCCGCCTTCCAGCGCTTGCAGCAGACCAGCGTTATCTTGCCCATCTTGACCAGCTTGAAATCCGCCAGCCCGGCAAGGCGCGTCACCGTGTAGCCTTCGCGCAGATACGCCTGCTCCACCCGTGCCAAGAACTCCTTCCCGGACATCGCCCTGGCCGCCTCGACGGTCGCCGCGACGCGGGCCGTTCCGGGAAGCTTGAACTGCTTCCACGCGATGAAGCCGCCGATGCCAAGAAACGGCAGCGCAAGCGACGAAGCCGGCACGACATAGGCCTCGGGAACGAGGAGCCGGACGAGCAGCAGCAAGCCCGCCGCGATGGCGAAACTGAGCCACCAACTGGAACGCAGCAGGATGGCGAACAGGGAATTTTCAGAAATTTTGAAGTTGAATTTCACCTCGGGAATCCTTCAGGAAGCTGTTTGCGATCTTCTCTCCAGGATCGCGGGTATCTTGCACAAGTCCATTATGAAAGCC
>JAISQQ010000021.1 GCA_031274075.1 Accumulibacter sp. | reverse complement strand
GCGCGGCGGACTATCATCGACGGATGCCGGGTTTTCGCCGCGCGGCGGAAACCCTTCCCGGACAACGACGCTTCATCCACCCCCGACCAGGAGAAACCATGCTGTACAGACACAGCTCCGACATGTTTACCCAATACAACGAGCAGATGCGCGGCGGCAAGGGAACCGTCACGGTCAAGCATTTGCTCAAGCCGGAAGAGATGTTCGGCAAGGGCCGGCTGTTCGCCGAACTGACGATTCCGCCGGGAGCCTCGGTCGGCCTGCACCCGCACGAAGGCAACGTGGAGGCCTACTACATTCTCCAGGGAAGCGGCCGCTACCAGGACAACGACCAGTTTTACGAAGTCGCGGCCGGCGACCTCACGCTGGTCGACGATCACGACAGCCACGGACTGGAAAATACCGGCGACGTCCCGCTGAAGCTGATCGGCCTGATCTTGTTTACCGGCGACAATCCCTGAGGGGTCGCCGCAAGACCCGGCCCGGCCTGGAACTTTTTCCTTTTCCAGGGGACTGAAGGCAGAGGACCGAAGACAGTTCAGTGACTGTCCCCCGTCCTTTGTCTTCAGTCTTCAGATTGCCGGGACGGCGGATTGCTTTTATACTGCCATGATGTTTTCCATCCGGGGTGCCATGAAACTGAATTTCTTTGCGACGCGACCGGATCATCCTCTTGGAGAGGCCAAGGAATTCAAGCGCGTGCTGGCCGAGTTGCCGCGGGACGCGTTCAAGGCGATCGACGAGGTCTATGGCTGGTTCGATTCCCTGCGGCAGGCCGACGATTTCCGCCTGGACTATCTTTATGAGGTGGTCGGTGGCCTCGACAAGGCGGCCCAGCCGCACCTGAAGCGTCTGGCGCGGCATTACCTGGGGACGCCGCGGCTGTCGAAAAACGACGAGCGGCGGCTGTGGACGATGTGCTTCAATTACTGGGGCGAGGTCTCCCGGCTTTACGCCACCTGCATCGAACGCTTCAACAGGAATCCGAAAGACAAGGGCGCCGGCGCCTTCAAGGGGGATATTCCGGTGGTCGCCACGCGGCTCATGGCGGCGCGTTCGAACCAGCTCAAATGGATCGATTACCGCTATGGGGTGGTCGGCGAGGATTTGTGGCACGGCATCGGGCTTCCCTATCTCGCGGCGGAAGCGGGCGGGTATGCGCAAAAGCCGTTGCAGATCTATCCCGGCACGCCTGTGACCACCAGCGTAGCCATGCAATATCTGCAAACGCTGGTGCGCGAGTCGTCGTCGGTCAACATGCTGTTGCCGTTTGAAATCGAAATGGCGGATCGGCTCATCGCGCATTTCTTGCCCGCCTTCGTCTTTGGCGCGGAATGTTCGCCCGGAAACGCGTATTGGTATTGGATCGACGCCGCCGGCACGATGCCGCCGACGCGGCTGGTCAGCCGGCCCGAGCACGCTTCGCCGAGCCTGCGTTTTTTCCACCTGGGCGCGGCGTTTCCGGTGCTCGACGAACTGATGCACACCGTCGAACGGGGAACGATTCCGAAGGAACTCAACCTCGGGATGGAGTGTCCGGCGACGGCCTTGCTCAAGGTGTTGAGGCACCTGGCGCAGTATTGGGCGCCCGTTTCCCCGAAGCGCAAGTACGTCCGCCACGCGGTCAAGACGCGCATGGCCGTGTTGCGGGGGTTCGACAACAGCCTGGCGGTGTTCGCCGGCAATGTGGCGCGCCTGGGGGTCGAGCAATCGGCGGAAAGCTGGGTGGTGGAGGACGTGAGCCTGGGCGGCTTTCGCGCCGGCACCGAAGCCGCCGGCGACTGGCTGACCATCGGCTCCCTGCTCTGCCTGCAGCCGGAAGGCGGCAACAACTGGGTGCTGGGCGTGGTCAGGCGTCGCAACGTGACCGCGGACGCGCAGGCCGTCATCGGCATCCAGACGCTGTCGCGCAATGCGCAAAGCATCGAGCTGCGTCCGCGCGCGACGGGAATCCTGGCCGCGGACGCCATTCCGGGAATCTGGCTGCGCGGGGACGGGGCGTCGGAACAAATCCGCCTGATGCTGCCGCCGAGGAATTTCAACGTGCGCCAGATCCTGGAATTCGTCCAGGACGACAAGCGCTACCTGCTCACGCCGGTGGAACTCGAGGAGAGCGACGGGGATTTCGAGATCGGCATCTACCGGGAACAGCTTCTCGAATGATCCCGGCCAGAAACGAAGGGTAAAAACCGCTCGGCGTGATCGGTTTTTGCTTGCCGGGCATTCATCCTTCACTCCAGGCGCGGCTTGCCGCCGTCTTGGTCGGCGTCCTTGAGCAACTGGAAAATGGCCCGGTAGTTGCGCGGCGCTTTGTTCTGTTCCCTTTCCTTCAGGGCCGCGCGGCGCAGGGAGCGCAGGTGTTGCAGGTCGATGCCCGGATAAAGGGCGACGATCTCGCGCAAGGCCGTTTCGTCTTCCAGCAGCGCGCCGCGCAAACGCTCCAGCCGGTGCAGCCGCGCCGTTTCGGCCGCGGAATCGCCGCGCGCGTCGGCCAGCGCGGCGCGAATCGGCGCGTCTTCCACCTTGCGCATCAGGCGGCCGATGTACTGCATTTGCCGACGCCGGGCCTCGTCCTGGCGAGACATGCGCTGGACCATGCCGATGGCTTCGCGCAAATCCTCGGGAAGATCGATCTTTTTCAGACGCTCGGCGGACAAGAGCGCCAGCGCTTCGCCGAGCGCCTGCAGTTCCTCCATGGCGCGCTTGCGCCGGGTTTTGGAAGGCGCCAGCGGCGCGTCGTCAAGTTGTGTTTCCATCGGCATTCATTCCGGAAAAAAGCTTGGAAGCTGTTTGTGATCTTCTCATCTTACACAAGCTCATTATGAAAGCCCTTCCCCGAGCCGTTCCTGGGAGCGCGGGGCACCAGCCCCGCAACGGCGGGAATGACACGACCGCCGCCGTTGCGGGGCAGAAGCCCCGCGCTCCCAGGGTTAATCGCACTCACTCCATGAATCGCCCGGTGCGCGCGGAAACGGCGGTACTGATCCCTGCCCCGTAGGGCGGGAAAGCGAAGCGCCTCCCGCCAATCCCCTTCCCGGCGCAACGCGCCGCACGATTCAAAGGCCGTCGAACAATAGAGACAGCGGCTGCGCCGCCGGAGAGAACGACCGGCGGGAGGCGCTGCGCTTTCCCGCCCTACAGGGTGCGCCAACCGTTTTGTGTGGGAAGGCCGGCCGGGTTTGGGGTTCCTGGGAGCGCGGGGCTTCCGCCCCGCAACGGCGACTGTCGTGTCATTCCCGCCGTTGCGGGGCTGGTGCCCCGCGCTCCCAGGGGAATCGCACTCACGCCATGAATCGCCCGGTGCGCGCGGAAATGCGGAAACGGCGGTGATTACCGGGCGCTTCGCGTCCGCAAGAATTACTGCTCCCTGATCCCTGACACCTGATCCCTGACACCTGATCCCTGACCTCTGATCCCTGACACCCGATCCCTGCCCCGCTCCGACGCACCCGGCATCCGCCCGCGCAAATCCCCCAAGACTCGCCCTTCCCCTCCACGCCGACGGAAATCACCCCAGCCTCCGATACAGATCCTCGATATCCCCCCGCGTCAACTTCATGCGCGTATTCGCGGGGCTTCCCGAGGCGAGGGCGTCGGTGGCCATTTTGGGGATGCGGCGCTCGAACTCCGCCTTGTCGATCCCCATCTCCAGGAGGCTGGGCGCCTTCAGATCGCGGCACAGCGTACCGATCTCATCCAACAGCCGCCCGGTCGCCGCCGCGTCGGACTGTCCGGGGTCCGCGAAACCGCAGGCGCGGGCGATTTCCCCAAAGCGGTCCAGCGCCGCGTCCGCCACATGGCGCAGGCAGACCTCCATCAAGAGCGCGTTGGAAAGCCCGTGAGGCACGTGGAACAAAGCCCCGATCGGGCGGCTCATGCCGTGGATCAGCGTCACCGACGAATTGTTGAACGCGATCCCCGCCTCCGTGGCGGCGAGCGCCATCTGCGCGCGCGCGGCGCGATCCTCCGGCCGGGCATACACGGTGCGCAGATTCCTGAAGATCCGTTTCGCCGCGGACAGCGCAAAGGTATCGGAAAGCGCCTGCGCCTTGACCGAGGTATAGGCTTCGAGGCAATGGCAGAGCGCGTCCAGGCCCGTCCCGGCCGTCACCGCCGGCGGCGCGGTCAGCGTGAACACCGGGTCCAGCACCGCGATTCCCGGAATCAAGGCCGGGCCTTGCAAGAGCATTTTCACCTGGGAGGCGGTATCGGTGACGATGGTAAACTGCGTCGCTTCCGAGCCGGTGCCCGCCGTCGTCGGCACCGCCGCCATCGGCGCCAGACGTTCCGTGACCGGCTTACCAAGATGATCGGCCGGTTTCCCGCCGGATTTCGCCAGCAGCGCGATCGCCTTCATGGCGTCGATGGGGCTTCCCCCGCCGAGGGCGATCAGGCAATCGCACGCCTCCCGCCGATACCGCGCCAGCCCCGCCGCGATCATTGCGTCGTCCGGTTCCCCGGTGATTCCCGTGAACACACTATAGGCCAGCGCGTGGCCGTCGAGCACCGCGGCCAGCCGATCCACGTTTCCCAAATCCCGCATCACCGGATCGCTCACCACCAGCGCCTTCTTACCCATACGCGCGAACAGCGGCCCCGCCGCTTGCAGCGCGTCCTCCCCGCTGACGATCAGCGGCGGCATGTTGAACAGACGAGACATTTTTCTTCCTTTCTTCCTTCCCTTCTTCCTTCCTCTCTGGCTTTGCGCGCTATTTCACCAGCGCGCACCACAGGGCGCCAGCCGCTTTCCTCTGCGTCCTCATATAAAGCAGCATCAACAAGGCGGCGCCGATCGAAGCCAGCGCGCCGAGGGCGAACAGACCCTCCTGCGCCAGAGGCAAGGCGGCGCCCATCGGTACCAGCACCGTCGCGGCGGCCAGGCCGCACAGCATGTAGCCGTAGTTTTCTCCGGCGTGTTTCATGCCGAAGGCTTCGGAAGTGAGCGAGGGGAACGAACCCAGGACGCCGCCGTAGGAGAAATACGCCAGCGCCACCGCCAGCATCGACAGCGCGCCGCCGCCGAAGGTGAGGAGGCTCGCGGACGCCGCGCCGACCAGGAGGTTGAGCACCAGGCAGCGCGCCCGGCCCAGCCGATCCCCCAGGCCGGGAACCAGCAGCCGCGCCAGCGCGTTGGCGACGGCCCCGGCCATGACCGCGACGACCGCCGTTCCAGCGGGGACGCCCCGGTCGACCAGGAGTTGCTGCGAAATCGGCGAAACCGTCATATACGCCACCAGGCCCAGCATCATCGAAGCGGCGAGCAGGTAGAAGGTCGGCGAGCGGAGCATTTCGGCGGCACGGTAGGGCCGGCCCGTATGAGACCCTTGGGCTTCCGGGACGGCGGCTTGGGACGGCGAGGCGCAGGCGGTCGCCAGCAGCCACGCCGCGAAGAGCAGCGCCGCCAGCATCAGGAAGGTGAAGCGCATCCCGTATTGCACCAGCAACACCCGGCAAAACGGCGCCCAGAAGAGGCCCGAAATGCCGTTGGCGGCGACGATGATCCCCGAGGCGAAGCCGCTGCGTCCGGGAAAGCACTTCTGCGCCTGGGTGACGACGGCGATATAGACCATGCCGCTGCCCAGCCCTTGCAAGAGTCCGTAGCTGAGGTAGAAGAACGGCAGGCGGGGCGGCAGGGCGCACAGCAGGAGCGAGACGACGAACAGCCCGCCGCCGGCGGCGATCACCCGCCGCGGCGAGGCGCGGTCCTGCCACCTTCCGCCGAGGATGTTCCCCGGCACGAACAGGCCCAGGGCCAGGTAAAAGCAGAGGCGGGCGGCGTCGTGGCTCCAGCCGGTTTCGGCCATCACCGTCGGCAGAAAGACCGACCAGACGTGCGGCAGCCCGGTGAAGGCGACGAGCAGCGCGCCGGAGACCATCATCGCCACTTTGCGGACCGTGGGGGCTTGAAGGGTTTTCATCATCGGGGCTTTAGTTTTTAGTTCTTCGCGTCCAGCAGCCAGGCGTACTCCGGGTCGTCGACCCTTTGGGTCCAGGGATGGCCGTCGAGGTGGCGGATCATCCAGCAGGTGTAGAGGCGATAGCCCGGCGCGCTCACCTGCGGATGCGTCAGGCCGCCCGGGATGGCGCAGAAACTGCCATGCCTGATCTTGAACGCGGACTCGCCGATGAAGCAGGCGCCGAAGCCCTCGGGGCGCTCGAACTGGTAGTAGTACACCTCCGGCTGGGGATGATGGTGCGGGATATAGCTCGACCAGCTTCCCGGCTGGCCCACCACTTCGCCCAGCACCATGTTGGAATACGGCGCGTTGGCGTAGTCGAAGACGGTGCGCACCGCGCGCACCGCGGTGTTGCCGCACAGCCCCTCGCCGGCGACGGAACACGCGCAATCGTCCGGGCCGTAGAACTTCGCCGCGAAGTCGCGCGGGTTTTGCGTGCGCTGCACCAGGAGTTCGCTTTCCACGCGCGCCGTCACCCGGGCTTGCATCCGATGGGGAAGATGCAGGCAGCTCGGGTTTTCGTTGAACACGCTGGCGCGCTCGCGGGTTTCGTTCCCGGACTCCCACGCGAAGCTGATCTCGCCAGTCAACAGCAGCAGCGCCGTCTCGTCCGCCGCGTCCCTGAACTCGCGGGTTTCCCCGGCCTTCATGCGGTAGACCCGGATGTCCATCAACATGCCGCGATGGATGCCTTCGCGGGTGGTCAGGACTTTTTCGCCGTTCGTCGCGTATTCGGGATAGGCAAATCGTTCGAACATCGTTTTTCTCCTCAGTATTTGCGCGCTTTGGCACGCATCGCCAGCACGCGGTCGCGGGCCTCGATCACTTCCGGTTTGGCGGAAGCCGTCGCCACGCCCACGTTCCACCAGGTGTCGTAGCCGTCGGTCATCGTTTTCGGGAGGACCTTCAGGTCGATGAGCGTCGAGACGGTCTGCTTCCGGGCGTCCGCCAGCGCGGCCTTCAGTTCGTCGAGGGTGCGCGCGGAATACGTCTTCAGCCCGTAGCCCTGGCCTACCTGCGCGTAATCCACCGGGATGAGATCGCCCTTGATCTCGCCGTTTTTGTCGCGGTAGCGGAACTCGGTCGCCAGGCTGCCGACGCCGTGGTTCATCTGCAGGTTGTTGATGCAGCCGAAGCCGATGTTGTCGAAGACCAGGATATTGATCTTCATCCTTTCCTGCACGGCGGTCATGATTTCGCTGTGCAGCATCTGGAAGCTGGCGTCGCCGACGAAGGCGTAGGACTCGGCCTCGGGCTGCGCCAGCTTGACGCCCAGGGCGCCCGCCACCTCATAGCCCATGCACGAGTAGCCGTATTCGGCGTGGTAGCCGCCGCGCTTGTCGGTCGTCCACATGCGCTGCAGGCAACTGGGCAGGCTGCCGCCCGCGGTGACGATGTTGTCGTCTTTGCCGATGGCTTCGCGGATCGCCGCGATCGCCGCCGTCTGGGTGAGCCGCCCGCCGGTCAGGCGGACGAATTCCGGGATGCTGCGCGGGTCCCGGTTCTTGACGATCGGCTCGAAATCGTCGCCGTAGGCGTAGTTCGCCAAACGTTCCATTTCTTTGTCCCACGCCGCCTTGGCGCGGGTGATTTGGTCCGTGTAGGCGGCATGGTATTTTTTCCCGCGCAGCTTTTCCGAGAGCGCGAGCAGCGTCGCCCTGGCGTCGCCGACCGCCTTCACCGCGTCCATCTTGCCGGCGTGGTAGCGGTTGTTGTTGAGGGTCACGAATCGGGCGCCTTCGGCGAACTGGCTTTTCGAGGCGGTGGCGAAATCGCCCAGGCGCGTGCCCACCGCGATCACCACGTCTGCTTTCCGCGCAATGGCGTTGGCGGCGGAAGTTCCGGTGACGCCGATGCCGCCGAGGCACAGCGGGTGGCTCGACCGGCAGGCGCTTTTCCCGGCCTGCGTTTCGCCGAAGGGGATGCCGAATTCGGCGCAGAAGTCTTCCATCGTTTCGCCCGCCTCGGAATAGTTCACGCCGCCGCCGACGATGACCAGCGGATGTTTCGCGCCGGCGATGGCGCGCGCCGCGTCTTCGAGTTCTTCCGCGTCGGCGAGCGGGCGGGTGACGCGGTGCACCCGCTTCTGGAAGAAGTATCCGGGGAAGTCATGGCTTTCGCCTTCCACGTCCTGGCACAGCGCGATACACACCGCGCCCGTATCGGCCGGGTCGGTCAGCACCCGCAGGGCGTTCACCAGCGCGCTCATCAACTGTTCGGGACGCTGCACCCGGTCCCAGTATTTGCACACCGGCTTGAAGGCGTCGTTGGTGGTGAGCGCCAGGCTCTCGCTCCGTTCCAGTTGCTGCAGCACGGGGTCGGGCTGGCGCGAGGCGAAGCTGTCGGCGGGGAGCAGCAAGAGCGGGATGTTGTTGACCGTCGCGGTGGCGGCGGCGGCCACCATGTTCGCCGCGCCCGGCCCGACCGAGGAAGCGCAGGGAATGATCTTGCGCCGCCGGTGCTGCTTGGCGTAGGCGATCGCCACGTGGCACATTCCCTGTTCGTTGCGCCCCTGCATCACCTTCAGGCCGCCGCGGTCTTCGTCGAGCGCCTGTCCCAGCCCGAGCGCGATGCCGTGTCCGAAAATGGTGAACATCGCTTCGACGAATTTCGTTTCCACGCCGTCGAACGAGACGTATTGATTGTCGAGGAATCTGACCAGCGCCTGCGCCGTGGTCATGCGAAACAGTTTGCCGTTTTCCATATTGTTCATTTCCATCTCCCTACCCCCGGGCGATCATGTCGCCGTACCGGGCCTTGCTGTCGGCGATGAACTGTTGCAGCTTGGGGAGGCTGGGCATGTCGGCGCTGCAGCCGTGGCTGGCCACCAGCAGCGACGCCGAGGCGCTGCCGAGTTCCAGGCAGTCGATGATCGCCCAGCCTTCCAGGAGGCCGTACAGGAAGGACGAGGCGTAGCCGTCGCCGCCGCCGAAGCCCTTGAGCAGGTCGACCGGGAAGGGCTTGATCGCGTAGCGTTCTCCGTCCTGGGTATACGCAGTGGAGCCTTGCTTGCCGTGCTTGATGACCACGATCCGCGCGCCGAACCCTTGCCAGAACGCGGCGGTCTCGTCGTCGTCCAGGCCGGGGGCGATCAGCTTCTTGGTCAGGTCGTATTCCTCGCGGCTGCCGAGGATGACGGTGGCCTCGCGCGCCACCATCGGGTAGTAGATGCCCATTTCGTCGGGGTTCTTCCAGTTGTAGGCGCGGTAGTCGATGTCGAAGACGATCGGCGTCGCCGTGCGCCGCGCCAGCAGCACGGCCTTGAGCGCGGCTTCGCGGCTGGGGCTTTGCGCCAGCGCGGTGCCGGAGACGAGCAGCGCCTTGGCGTTGGCGATGTATTCTTCGTCGATGTCTTCCACCGACAGCGCCAGGTCGGCGATCTGGTTGCGGTACATGAGGATGCTGCTCTCCTGCGGACTCAGGATCTCGGTGAAGGTCAGCCCGAGTTTTTCGCCATGGGTGCAGCGCCGGATGCGGGTGGTGTCGATGCCTTCGGCGCGGCAGGTGTCGATGGCGAAGGTGCCGAAGGCGTCGTCCGAGACGCGGGCGAAGAAGCCGCACTTCTTGCCCAGGCGCGAAAGTCCCACCGCGATGTTGGCGGGCGAGCCGCCGAGGTATTTCTTGAAGGTGGCGCAGCGGTCGAGCGGCTGGTAGTAGTCGACCGGGTTGAGGTCGATGGCGATCCGGCCCAGCAGTACGATGTCGAGCGGTCGGCTGGGGTCGAACTCAAGTTTCGTCATGGTCGTTCTCTCTATCATTGTTGAAGATGTGGATGTGGCGGACGACGTTGCGCCGCACCGCTTCGGTCATCGCTTCGTTGAGTCCGTAGTAGTCGGCGTGCGGCGTGCGTTCGAGGTAGGCGCGCGCGCCGGCGACTTCGGCGTCGAGGCTGGCGGTGGCGACGTTGATCTTGCGCACGCCGAGCGCGATGGCGCGGCGAAAATCTTCCGCCGGGATGCCGCTGCCGCCGTGGAGCACCAGCGGTATCGTGAGGTGCGCGAGGTGCGTAAGGCGCGAGCGGATCGCGTCGAGTACCGCGAAGTCGAGTTTCGGCTTGCCGGCGTAGTGCCCGTGGGCGTTGCCGATGGCGACCGCGAGCGCGGTGCAGCCGGTCTCGCGGGCGAGGCGGACGGCTTCGCCGGGGTCGGTGTGGATCGCTTGCTTGTCGCCCGCGCCTTCGTTGCCGGCCAAGACGCCGATCTCGGCTTCGAGGTCGACGCCGGCGTCCTTGGCCCATTGGACCATGCGCGCGGTCTTTTCGATGTTCTCGGCCAGCGGGTATTCGGAGCCGTCGTACATGATCGCGGTGAAGCCATAGCCGACCGCCTGTTCCATGAGCGGCAGGCTGTGCCCGTGGTCGAGTTGCACGGCGATGTCGACCTGGGCCTGCTTCGCGGCTTCGACCATCATCGGGCCGATCAGGTGCAGCGGGGAGTGGGCGAGGCGCTTTTCGGCGATTTGCAGGATGATCGGCGTCTTTGTCTCTTCGGCGGCTTGCACCGCGCCCCGCAGCATCTCCAGGCTGCTGACGTTGAACGCGCCCACCGCGCGGTGCTCTCTTTGCGCGGCGGTTAGCAGGGGTTTTACAGAACGGATTGTCATGGTGTGTATTCCCTTTCAGTGGGCCGGCTTGTCGCTTGTATATTCATCAATATCTCCGTGGGTTGTGGTCATGTCGTTTCGCTGATCTGGGGCGTTTTGCGTTTTTGCCGTGTGTCGATACTTGAGCCGAAAACGCCCTAAAGTTCTCCCCGAGCCTCTCTTTCGCCCAGTTCTTGCATTATCTTCGGATACTGCCGGTCCAGCTTGTACAAGGACAGGGTGACGATCAGGACTACCCAGATAAGCAACGGTCCAAACTTGTTGATATTTATGATCATGTTGACGACCGCTTCCGGCTGGACGACCTCGCCACCAGTTGAACTGATATAACCGCTCAGGCTCAAAAGTCCGGTAACGATCGCTGAAATCAGTCCGGCGCTGATTTTCATGCCGACCGAACTTCCAGCGAAAATCATGCCCTCCTGCCTGACATGGGTTTTCCACTGGCCGAATTCGACGGCGTCTCCCATGAATCCGAAGAGGATGGCATTCAATGGCGCCACGCCCAGCCCACGGATGACGCAGCCGGTGAACATCCAGTTGAAGCTGTAGGGGTCGATGAAGAAAATAAAATGCCCGGCGAAGCAGATGATGATGCCTGCCAGGGTCAGGTCTCTTTTACTGAACCTTCTCAGAAGGACAGGGCAACAGAGCGCACCGACCGATATAAGTATGGTTTCCGTGAAGTAGAGAATACTGTAGGTCCAGGTGACGTCTCCGAAAACATACTTGCAATAGTAAGGGATGATCGTGCCTACCAATACCTGATTGGCGCACTGACCGGTCCAGAGAATAAGAGCGGCCCAGAAATACTGATTACGCACCAGGGCGGAAACAAGCGTTTTAATCGGGACTTTGCCAGCATCCTTGTTGAATTCCACGTTTATATTTACTGTCTCTTTGCAACGCCAGAAGCAGATCAGCAGAAGAATCAGGGCAAGGGTGGCCCATATGGACATGGTCTTGATCCAGGCCATCTGGTCGTCGCCGAAGAACTTGACCAGCGGAATGGTCAAGGCGACACCCAGAATGCGCCCAAATGGAGAACACCCCATGCGGACGATGGAAAGCATGGTCCTTTCCATGGAAACCCGGGTCATCATCGCCGAAAGACTGCCGTAGGGCAGGTTGATGGCCGTGTAGCAGACAGTGGTGCAGAAATTGTAGGTCACGAACATGTAGATGAACTGGACCGTTTCGGTAGACTGCGGCACGGCGAACAGCAGAACCGTCGACAGGGCAAAGGGAAAGCTCATCCATAGCAGCCAGGGCCGGGATTTCCCCCATCGTGACTTTGTCCTTTCCACGATAAAGCCCATCAGGACGTCCGATACGCCGTCGAACACCCGGGCGGACAGCATGACCAGGCCAACGATGGCGGGACTGATGCCGACATAGTCGGTATAGAACAAAGTCAGGACGGAACTGATGGCGCCGAAAACAATATTACAGGCTACATCGCCGCCACCGTAGGAAAATCTGACGCCCCAACCAAGATAGCCAGCCTCTTTTGCTTGAACAATTTTCGACACTTTGAACCTCCTGATAGATCATTCATGTTAGTAACGTCGCGCCCGATGTTTTTCCCGATTATCCCTGGATAAACCGGAGCGAACATTCTTGATATTCTTGGGATCGAATTTCTGGACTGTGTACTTTTCTGGAGCATCTGACTCAATTGGCTGATACCATCCCGATGGCACATACCGTCAGAAATATCAAAACGGTTCTCCTGGCGCTTCTCCATTCCATTTTCTTGCTGATTTCTACAAAAACCAAACCGCGGCCGGGACTACATGAGATCGGCGAGTTTGACTGGGCGGTGTTCTCTCAGAGACTTTTCCGCGGCCAGGGCCACATAGACCGCCATCAATCCATCTTTCCCGCCTACCGGCATTTCAGTGTTGTTTCTTATGGCGTCCACAAAGGCCTGCGCCTCGGCAATAAAGGCATTGTTGTAGCGCTCCAGAAAGAACCATGTCGGTTTTTCGCAATACACCCCATCGGCGGTACTGATCATGGAAGTATCGACAAGATCGTTGGCCACCTGGATACAACCCTTGCTGCCATGAACTTCCGTGCGCTGATCATAGCCGTAATGCGCGGCCCTGCTGTTGTCGATGACGCCAAGAGCGCCATTTTCAAACCGCATCATTACAATGGCGGTATCCACGTCGTTGTACTGCTTGATCCGGGAATCGATCATGATAGTTCCATAGGCGCTGACTTCCGTTACCTCGCTGCCCGAAAGATAACGGGCCATGTCGAAATCATGGATGGTCATATCCATGAAAATACCGCCCGAAGTCGCGACATATTCAATGGGTTGAACGTCGGGGTCTCTGGATGTTATCTTGACGATATGCGGTTTCCCGATCCGGCCCGAGGCGACGGTATCTTTCACTTTCTTGTGATTGTGATCGAAGCGCCGGACAAACCCCACTTGCAGTTTTATCCCGGCCAGCTTGACGGCATCCAGCGCTTCCTTGATGATTTTCACATCCGTGTGTATGGGCTTTTCGCAGAAAACGTGTTTTCCCGCCTTTGCCGCCTCGATGATCAAGGCCGCGTGGGTTTCCGTGGAGGAGCAAATGAAAACGGCTTCAATGTCCTTGTCTTTCATGATCTCCTGGGGATCTTCATGGACTTTCCTGACCCCGATTTGTTCCGCCCATTTCCGGTGCTCGTCGTTCAGCATTATTTCCGCGACGGCTTCGACTTTTGCGCCGGGAACGGCATGGGCCAGATTATTGCCATGCAATTTACCGATTCTCCCGGCGCCGATCAAACCGATTCTGACTTCCTTCATGTCCTTGCTCCTCAAAAAATTATTGAAACGACCTGAACCATTCCTACAAAAACCTTTTTGCCTTTTCCGAAGCGGTTTTGATTACTGTTTCCGGATCGATCTCCCAATATTCGGGGCGAAACAATTCCACTGAACATATCCCGTCGTATCCCTTTGCGTGCAGCTTTTGGCTTATCGTTTCCAGTGGAATGACTCCGTCACCCGGGAAAAGACGGTGACAGTGATCCAGCGTTCCGAGAGGGAGATCCTCGCAATCGTCGATGTGGTAGACAAATATCTTTTCGAGCGGAACCTTGTCTATCGAATCGATGTCCTCAAGCCGGTTGTAAAGAAAAAGATTTATGGAGTCCAGGACAAGTCCCACGTCGTCCCGGTTTACGGCCTCTATGATTTCCAGGGCTTGATCGAGGCTGCGGACACACCATCTTTTGTCCCCAATCGGTTCAAAGGCCAGCTTCACTCCATAAGGCATTGCGATATCGGCCAATCTGTCAAGCACTTCCACGCTGTCGTCGAACACTTCTTTTTTTGTTTTCAGGTGCATATCTTCGCCCATGGTGGGAACCACAACGAGATAGGGGTTTCCCACAGCCTGGGCGGTTTCACAGCCAAAGGTAAAAAGGGCGCGCAGCGTATCCCATCGTGAAGAATCGCAGAAATTGATGTCTTCTATGGAATTGAACGCGTAAGGCTTCAGGCGGCTTGATCCAAAAAAGGACTGCAAATCCTTTATCGTGTTTTTGGCAAAGTACTTCTTGAGCATATCGAGCCGCAGTTCAATATAGTCATAGCCGTATTTTTCACAGAGACGTAGATCGTCTTCCACGGAAGACCGCTTCATGCAAGTTGCTTCGTTAAACCCCAATTTCATGTTTTCCTCCCAACTCCTTGTCAAACAGCTTGTGCCCCGGCGTACCTTCCGCCATGTTCTGGGGCACAACCCGAATCGCGCCGCTTCAATCGTCAAAGGTCAGCATGACCTTGCGGGCATTGGCCTTGTCGTGGACCGCCACATCAAAGGCTTTATGAATATCCTTGAAGTTGAAGTGGTGGGTATTCAAGGAGGCAAAATCGTACTTGTCCTTGATGCGGGAAAGAAAACGGATAGTCCGTGGAAACCAGCGGTCGGTGCCGCCGGAACCCGCGATATGCAGCGTTTTCCAGATGGTCTTGCCGATTTCCACCGGAACCTTGCGGCCGATCGAATGTCCGACAACCCCAACGCGCGCGCTATGTCCGGCAATATCGAAAATCGAAGCGATACCAATATCGTTGCCGGAACATTCGATCACCACGGAGGGGCCGCGCCGGTCGGTGAGCTTCAGGATTTCGTCAAGGTAATTCGGTTTTGTGGGGTCTACCGCAAAATCCGCGCCGAATTTCAAAATGGTTTCCCGGCGGGAAGCAAGCGGATCGGTAACGATGACCCGCGCGTTCGATGTCTTGCATACCATGGCGGCGGTAAGGCCGATGGGGCCGGCGCCGATGATGACGACGTCGTCGGAAGCGTCGGGATCGCAGCCGTTGCCCCAGACACCCCAATAGCCCACATTGAAGGTTTCCACCCAGGCGCCCAGTTCATAGTGCCAGTCATCGGGGATGACGTGGGTATAGCACTCCTCCAGGATCATATATTCGCCCATGCCGCCGGGTGAATCGGGACGAAAGCCGACTTCCCGCATGTTGAGACAGGCGGAAGGCATCTTGCCGTCCTTGCAGTTGGCGCAGTTAAAACAGGGGAGCACGCAATCGCCCACGACCTTGTTGCCCGGCTTTACGCTGGTAACGGCGCTTCCCACTTCGACGGCCTGCCCGGCCCATTCGTGACCCGGCGTGTAAGGCGCGATATCGTAGCGCCCCTCGGCCGATTCGCCTTCAAAACATTCCACGTCGGAACCACAGATACCACAGGCTTTCAGCTTGATCAAAATCTCGTTCGGCTTGAGAGGCGGGAGTTCAATCTCCTGAATCCGAAGGTCTTCAGGGCCGTGTAGAAATGCAATGTTCGCTTTCATGTATTCCTCCAAATGATTGTTTTCAACAAGGTGGGATCAGTACGTCAAGGTGTAGATATGCCGTCCGCCGTTGGCCGGCCCCTTGATTACCGCTTCGATATCCTCGCGCTTGCGCTGTGTGACTTTTTCGGTGGGCGGCAATTGTCCCGCGGGATATTTCCCCAAGATATCGTTGACCAGTTTCTCAAGATAATTGAGGATATTCTCGACTCCTTTCCTGGCCTTTTCGGCGGAGGCCTTCCGGGGATCGCCGATGACACCCTCCGGCGTGCAGATACATTCCATGCCGACGCTGCCAAAGGCGTTGTACCATTTGATGGGGCCCACGCCGTTTTCGGCGGAATTATTGATGTGCCCCGGCGGAAGCATCGGCGCGGGTTTTGTGGCAATGGCGTTTTCCTGCTTGCAGAGTTCGGGAAACAGGGCAAGGCAGTAGGATTGCTCAACCTCGTCGGCGTGGATGAACGGGTCGTCGTACACGCCGCCCTGTTCCTTTGTCGCCAGATCGGTAAGGCCAGTGACCGGGTCCTTCGCCGCGTTCCAGAAATGGACATAGAGCACAATACCGGGCACCTGGAATTTCTTGCCGAATTTGTGAATCGCGAGCGGTATCACATAATCCTGCCCGTGACCATTCACCACGATCATTTTGCGGAAGCCTGTGTTCCAAAAACCGGCGAACACGTAGCAGAGATAATCCGCCAGGGTTTCTTCGGGGATCATGATGGTGCCGGGCATCCCCAGGTGGTGATATGGGTGCGAACCGTACCAGATGGGTTGCGCGACGGTACAACCGGTGGCCACCGCAACTTGTTCGCAGAGCCGCATATCCAGATAGGTATCCTCGCCGTAGGGCGCGTTGGGACCGTGATTTTCGGTAGAGCCCACCGGAATCAGGAGTACATCGTTTTTCTTGAGCCGTTCCGCAACATCCTTGTTGGTCATATTCTGGTAATAGACCCCGGTGTTGTTTTCCATGTGCCCGCCTTTCGCGGGGATTTGCCACTTTGACATTACTAACCTCCATTGGTTAAAAAATTACTTTTTGCGTGGATAAACCATGCTGACAAGAATTTTGCCGGAAACCCGATTGCCCGCCTGCGCCAGTCCTTCTTCTATATCCTCAAGGTGCATCCTGCCGGTGACCATCTTGCGCATGTCGATACGTCCACTTGCCATAAGGGCAATTACATCGGTGTAAATTCCCTGTCCCGATTGCCCGTTGGAGCCGCTTATGCTTCCCGCGTTGAACATGTAGGGATACAGGTCAATATTGGTTTTCCCCAAGGAATGACCGATCTGGACGGTCTTGCCACCTATTGCCAAAGCCCCCGCCATGACGGGATAGGTGGCATTTGTCGCGCCGGTACATTCGGCAAACAAACCGATCCCCCGGCCATTGGTGAGGTCCATCAAGACTTCAGACGGGTCGATTCCCTTTTTGCTCATGGCGACGGGATCGTAGACATGATCGGCGCCACAATTTTTTGCCAATTGCCGCCGTTCTTCGGTGGTTTCAAAACAGACGAGTTTGGCCGCCCCTGATGTTTTCATCAGGGAAATTGCCGCAAGCCCGATGGGGCCCGCTCCAAAAACCACCACGTGACCGCCCGGCCTGATGCCGCCGCCCCTGACAAAAAGGCCGTTGTAGGCTACGCCGACAGGCTCGATCATCGAACCCAATTCAAAGGCGGTCATTTTGTCGCCGTAGAAATTGACGATGTCGTTCAAGAGATAGCAGTATTTGGCCCGTACCACCGCGTACTCGGCAAAACCGCCGTCAAAGGTAAGACCCGGTTCCTCAAGGTTCTTGCACTGATTGAACATCCCCATCCGGCAGGCGTCGCATTCGCCACACCAGTTCATGGACTCGACACTCACCAAGTCGCCGATTTTCAGGTTCTTCACCTCCGGCCCCAGGCCAATTACTTCGCCGGCAAACTCGTGGCCTGTGATGATGGGATATTTGCTGTGACCGTCATATTTGGTGTAGCCATCCTCGTCTTTGCGCAGAAGATGGGCGTCCGTGCCGCAGATTCCGGCGGCTCCCACTTTCAGCAAAACCTCGTCGCCCTTTGGTTTTGGCTCGGGCCGGTCGGTCACGCTGGCCCGGATATTCTTCCAGATGGAATTCCCTCGGGCGGAACGCCGGGTGCTTGCTTCACGTTCGGAAAGCTTGTAACCCGGTTTTGGTTCAAAATCCGCTTCGACATAAAACGCTCTCATGCTATCCCTCCTGTAAAATGACCCGCGGTCAGGCCGCGGCACACGCCTTGAGATGTTCCAGCGCTTTCCGCGCCGAGGTTTGCCCGTCCTGACCGGGCAGGCATTCCACCGAGATATAACCCCCGTAGGCTATTTCTCCCAATGCCTGGAAATAACTTTTGAAGTCGAGAGTTCCGCTTCCCGGATATAAGCGGGTATTGTCCGCCACATGGAAATACCCCAATCTTTTCCCGCACAGGCGGATCGCCTCGACGGGATCGGGTTCATCGATGTTCATGTGAAAGCTGTCCAGATGGACATAGCAATTGGGAATTTCCCAATGTTCCAGAAAATCGACGGTCTCTTTGGCGGTGGTGAAGATATTCACCTCATAGCGGTTGATCACCTCGGTAAATATCTTTACCCCCCGTTCCGCCGCCTCTTGGCAGATGGCCGTGAGATTCCGGGCAAGCCGGGCATGATAGGGATTCGCGTCCGCGCCATCGGGGATACGGCCCTTGATCCACCCGATGATCAGGTCCGTACGGAGCCTTGCCGCCATCCGGATGTATTCCCGCAGGCCCGTCATGGCGGCGTCGATGATGTAGGGCCGGTCGTCGACCAGATTGACCTGCCCCTGCGTGTTGAGCCGCCCGGTCACGATTGCCGATACCCTTACCCCGCATCCGGCGGCTGTCTGGCTGATCTCCTCGTAGTCCAAGGCGGCATCTTCCCGCATATGTACTTCCAGCCCTTGGTATCCCAGGTTCGCGGCGGCCCTGATATTGGCGCAGATGCCGCCGCGCAGGAGGATAGGAGCCGTATTGGGAGCCGATTCGGCGCTGGATAGGGCGTAGTTCCACTTGTTCATGTGACCTCCGTTGATTTGTAATTATTGACACTGTAGAAAATTCAGTGCCAGTGATCTAATTGTGTGCCACTAAATTTCGTCTGTCAACGGCTTCGTCAAAAAAAAATTCATCGCAAGTTAAAAAATTTCAGTTGAACTGAACTTTTCAGCCAGAATTCACATGTCGGCTGGCGACGACGCCATGCGCGATTGGTTCAAAACCCGTTCGCCGGGGTGACAGAGGGGCGCGCATGGCTTGCGGGTGGGCTTGCGAACCCCGTCGTTCCGGCACGGATCGCCCCGGGCCTCCGAAACCTGGGAGCGCGGGGCTTCCGCCCCGCAACGGCGGCGGTCGTGTCATTTCCGCTGTTGCGGGGCAGAAGCCCCGCGCTCCCAGGAATGCCAAATCCGGCCGGCCTTTCCGGCACAAAACCCCGAACGTCTCCCACCGGCCGGCCTGCTCCCTGAAAGTCCTGCGCGGCCGCCCTGGACTCGTCATGGCGACTTGAATATCAACGATTCCTTTCGGCTACTTACGACATCCGCGTAGGCGATGGCCCTGGGCGGCTGGCAAAGCTCGTGGGAAACCGGGTAGAATCAAAAAACGATGAATGCTTCCACGCCACACAGCCCCATGGGGGTTAATAGTCCTGGACCGGACAAGGTGAATTTGCTCCTCGGGGCTCGTATGCGGGCGCA
>JAISQQ010000402.1 GCA_031274075.1 Accumulibacter sp. | reverse complement strand
ACGAATTGCTCGGCGTGGCCGTCGATGGTCACGTAGGTTCCGTTGGTGCTGCTGTCGACCAGCACCAGGAGACTTCCGCGCCGCCGGATCATGGCGTGCTGGCGGGAGGCGCGGGGATTGCCGATGACCAGGTCGCAGGTTCCGTTGCGCCCCATGTCGATGACCGGCTTGTGTTCGTCGAGCACGAGGGTGTTGCCGCCGTAGTGCAGGCGCAGGGAGCCGCCCGTAGCGCCGGCGTCCGCGGCCTGGCGCGGGCTGCCCGCGGCTTCGCCAGGCACTATTTCGACGACGGCTTCCTTGCGCCCCGGTTTGTTCGCCAGCGTCGACCGGCTATCGGCCGCCAGCGCGCGCATCGTTTCCGGCAGCGCCTTGCGGATTCCCGCGCTGGCCAGCGTCTGCCCGGGTTTGGCGAGCCCCGCCAGATGAGCCGCCTGTACGGCCAGCTCGTCTTCGAGCGGCTGGCCGGAACGCAAGGCGCCGCAGGCGATGCCCACGCGGATGCTCATCCTCACCCCCGAAATGGGAGGGAGGCTGGCGATGCGCTGCTGCATCTCGATAGCCGCGTTGACCACGGCGTCGGCGGCGTCGAACACGGCCATCACCTCGCCGCCGCCGATGCGCGCGACGCGCCCGCCGCCGGCCTCGACGGAACGCTGGACGCGCTTGAGGCAGCGGTCGATGGCCTGCGCGGCTTCCGAGCTTTCGAGCTTTTCGTGCAGATGCACGTTGCTGGAGATGCTGACGGCCAAAACGGAAAGAAAAGGATTTGCGGCGTTCATCGTCGTTTCTGTCGTCGTTTCTGCATCGGGGATCGGGTTTCCCGGCGGGCAGGCGGCTTCCCGGCTCCGGCCTTCATGGTTTCCAGGCGCGTCGCCCCGGCCGTTGAAAAGAACATAGCCAATGCCTTCCTATACCGCGATGATTTTCACAATGGACGCCGGCTCGCCGAGCCGGGGAGCATCGAGCGCAAGATCGCCGCCATCCGTCTCCCCGCCGCTTTCTCCGACGCGCAGACCCTTGAAATCATACAACATTCCATCGGCCAGATGTGAGGGAACGACGTTCTGCAAGGCGGTGAACACGGATTCGGTGCGTCCCGGATAGCGCCGGTCCCAGTCGGCCATCATTTCGCGGATTTTCTGGCGCTGCAGGTTGTCCTGCGATCCGCACAGGTTGCACGGAATGATCGGGAATTCCATGGCGCGGGCGAAACGGACGATGTCGGCCTCGGCGCAATACGCCAGCGGCCGGATCACGATGTGCGCGCCGTCGTCGGTCACCAGCTTGGGCGGCATGGCCTTGAGCTTGCCGCCGAAAAACAGGTTGAGGAACAGGGTATGCACGATGTCGTCGCGGTGATGGCCGAGCGCGATCTTGTTCGCGCCGAGTTCCTTGGCCGTGCGGTAGATCACACCGCGCCGCAGGCGGGAACAGAGCGAACACGTCGTTTTCCCCGCCGGGATCTTTTCCTTGACGATCGAATACGTGTCCTGCTCGACGATGCGGTGCTCGATACCCAGCCCGGACAGGTAGCGCGGCAGCACCTCGGCGGGAAAACCTGGCTGCTTCTGGTCGAGGTTCATGGCGATCAGCCGGAAGCCGACCGGCGCGCGCCGCCGCAAGGCCATCAGGATCGACAGCAGGGCGTGCGAATCCTTGCCGCCCGAGACGCAGACCAGCACGGTATCGCCGGCCTCGATCATGTCGTAGTCGGCGATCGCCTTGCCGACCTCGCCTTCCAGGCGGCGCTTCAGGCGTTGCAGGTTTTTCGAGGTATCCATTCCAGAGGACAGAAGACAGAAGACAGAGGACAGTCCAGTTACCGGGCGCGAAGCGCCCGCAAATATTACTGTCTTCCGTCCTCTGTCATCTGTCCTCTGGAATGGACAGTCCAGTTACCGGGCGCTTCGCGCCCACAAATATTACTGTCATCTGTCATCTGTCTTCTGTCCTCTGGAATCTGAACACTATAAATGAACCGTGCGGCCGCCATCGACGTTGATTACCTGGCCGGTAACGTAAGGGGCGTCATTGAACAGGAAACGCACGGCGCGCGCAACATCCCGCGGGCTGCCGGCCTGCTTGAGCAGGGTGTGGCCGACGATGCGCGCGCGGGCCGGCGCGTCGAAAGCGGCGTCGTCCGGCCACAGGATCGGCCCGGGCGCGACGGCATTGACGCGCACCTCGGGCGCGAGTTCGATCGCCAGGGCGCGGGTCAGGCCAAGCAGCCCGGCCTTGGCGGCGCAGTAGAGCGAATAACCGGCCAGCGGGCGTTCGGCGTGGATGTCGGTGATGTTGACCACCGCGCCGCGGGCTTGCCGGAGGTGGGGCGCCGCGGCCTGCGTCAGGAACAGCGGCGCCTTGAAATTGCTGCCGACCAGATCGTTCCAGGCGGCTTCGTCGATCGCGCCGAGCGGTGTGGCAAAAAAGCTTGAGGCGTTGTTGACCAGCGCGTCGAGGCGGCCGAAATGGGCGACGGCCCGGTCGACCAGCGACGTCAGCTCGCCGCAGTCGAGCAGATCCGCCCGCAGGCAAAGCGCCGAGCCCGCGCGCGCCGCGTTCATCTCGCCCGCCAGGAGCGCCGCGGCCTCGCCCGCCGCCCGGTAATGCACCGCCACGTTGGCGCCCGCCGCGTGCAGTTCCCTGGCGATCGACCGGCCCACACGCTTAGCCGCCCCGGTGATCAGTACCGTTTTGCCGATCAAGCCTCGCTCCCGAGAAAGAACCGATTTGGAAAACCGTGGAAATTCTAGCGGAACTCAGGGGGTCAGGTATCAGGAATCAGGGATCAGTTCAGTTACCGGGCGCTTCGCGCCCGCAAATATTACTGATACCTGACCTCTGATCCCTGATCCCTGACATCTGATCCCTGACCCCCTGATACCTGCTAGACTCCGGGAAATAAACGATTCTCCTTTGTCCCGACCTTGCCTTCATTCTCTTCGTCCTCTTCGTCCGCGCCACAGCCGCCCTTACCCATCGAGAAACGCGCCGTCCGCGTCCGCCGGGCGGAGAGGAGCGCGGGAGCGGCGCGGACGGGGGGGAGCGCGCCTTCTTCCCGCCTGCCCGCGGATTCGCTCGGCTACAGCCTGCTGCTGGCGGCGCGGGTTCTGGCCGGGGTGTATGCGGGAAAGAGCCTGAATCCGATGCTTTCGCTGCTGGCCGGCGAAGCGGCGGCGGCGCGCGCGGCGGCGCAGGACGTCGTCTACGGGGTCTTGCGCGCTTACGGGCGCGGTGAATTTTTCCTGGGGCGGCTGATGGCGCGGCCCTTGAGCCATGCCGAAACGCGGGCCTTGCTGCTGGCCGCGCTTTATCGCCTGGAGACACGCCCCGAGGGCGTGGCGATGGTCGTCGACCAAGCTGTGGCGGCGTCCGGCGAGCTGTCGGGCGGCGCCTTGAAGCCGGTGGTCAACGGTGTGCTGCGCAATTTCCTGCGCCAGCGCGAGCGCCTGCTGGTGGAGTTGCGGCAGGATCGAAACGACGCGGCGTATTTCCAGCATCCGGCGTGGTGGCTCGCGCGCCTGCGCCGCGCCTACCCGGACGATTGGCGGGGAATCGTCGCGGCGGGCAACGGTCCGCCGCCGATGACCCTGCGGGTCAACACGCGCCGCAT
>JAISQQ010000354.1 GCA_031274075.1 Accumulibacter sp. | reverse complement strand
TCAGTTCAGCCTGCCGTGGCACTGTTTGTATTTCTTGCCTGAGCCGCAGGGGCAGGGGTCGTTGCGGCCGATCTTCTGGCCGCTGCGCAGGGGTTGCATGGCGCTTTCGGCCACGGCGGCCAGCGCCCTTTCGTAGTCGTCGTGATGGTATTGGACGTTCTGCACGGGCGCGGCTTGCGGCGCCGCTTCCTGGACGTCCTCGGTACGCACCTGGACGGTCACCAGCAGGCGGGTCACCTCGGCGCGCACGGCGTCGAGCAGCATCTGGAACAACTCGAAGGCTTCGCGCTTGTATTCCTGCTTGGGGTTTTTCTGCGCGTAGCCGCGCAGGTGGATGCCCTGGCGCAGGTGATCGAGCGCCGCGAGGTGCTCGCGCCAATGGCTGTCGAGACTTTGCAGCATGATGTTGCGTTCGAACTGGTGGAAGGCTTCGGCGCCGACCAGCTGGACCTTGGCCTGGTAGGCCGCGTCGGCCTGGGCGACGATGCGCCCGAGAATGGCGCCGTCGTTGAGCGTCGGCTCGTTCTTCACCCAGTCGGCGACGGGGACGGCGAGCAGGAGCTGCGCGGCCAGATCCTTTTCCAGCGCCGGCAGTTCCCACTGTTCCTCGACGCTGTCCGCCGGCACGTGGCGGCGGAAGATGTCGCCGAGCACGCTGTGGCGCATGGCGACGATCGTCTCGCTGATGTCCTTGGTCTCCAGCAGTTCGTTGCGCTGCGCGTAGATCACCTTGCGCTGGTCGTTGGCCACGTCGTCGTATTCGAGCAACTGCTTGCGGATGTCGAAGTTGCGGCCCTCGACCTTGCGCTGCGCCGATTCGAGCGAGCGCGACACCATCGGATGCTCGATGGCCTCGCCCTCGGGCATCTTCAGGCGGTCCATGATCGACTTCAGGCGCTCGCCGGCGAAGATGCGCAGCAGCGGATCGTCGAGCGCCAGGAAGAAGCGCGAGGACCCCGGGTCGCCCTGCCGGCCCGAACGGCCACGCAACTGGTTGTCGATGCGGCGCGATTCGTGGCGCTCGGAACCGATGATGTGCAGCCCGCCGGCGGCGACGACCTGCTCGTGCCGCTCTTGCCACTCGGCGAGCAGGGCGGCGATGCGTTCCTCCCGCACCGCGGGGTCGAGCGACTCGTCGTCGCGGATCGCCGTGATCTGCCGGTCGATGCTGCCGCCGAGCACGATGTCGGTGCCCCGGCCGGCCATGTTGGTGGCGATGGTGATCATGCCCGAGCGCCCGGCCTGCATGATGATCTCGGCTTCCCGGGCGTGCTGCTTGGCGTTGAGCACCTGGTGCGGCAGCTTTTCGCGGTCGAGCAGGTTGGAAAGCAGCTCGGAGTTCTCGATCGAGGTCGTGCCGACCAGCACCGGCTGGCCTTTTTTCCGGCAGGCGCGGATGTCGGCGATGATCGCGGTGAATTTTTCGTCGGCGGTGCGGAAGATCTGATCGTTCAGGTCTTCGCGGATCATCGGCAGGTTGGTCGGGATGACCACCGTCTCCAGGCCGTAGATCTGCTGGAATTCGTAGGCTTCGGTGTCGGCGGTGCCGGTCATGCCGGCGAGCTTGCCGTACATGCGGAAATAATTCTGGAAGGTGATCGAGGCCAGCGTCTGGTTTTCGTTCTGGATGGGCACGCCTTCCTTCGCCTCGACCGCCTGGTGCAGGCCGTCCGACCAGCGGCGGCCTGCCATCAGGCGGCCGGTGAACTCGTCGACGATGATCACCTCGTCGTTCTGCACGACGTACTGCTGGTCCCGGAGGAACAGGGTGTGCGCGCGCAGCGCGGCGTACAGGTGATGGATCAGCAGGATGTTGGCCGCGTCGTAGAGGCTGCCGCCCGCGGGCAGCAGGCCGACGCGCGCGAGGATTTCCTCGGCGTGCTCGTGGCCGTCCTCGGTGAGCAGCACCTGGTGCGCCTTTTCGTCGACCCAGTAGTCGCCGGGACCGTTTTCCTCCTGGCAGCGGGTGAGCATCGGCGCAACCTTGTCCATGCGCACGTACAGGTCGGTGTGGTCCTCGGCCTGGCCGGAAATGATCAGCGGGGTGCGCGCCTCGTCGATCAGGATCGAGTCGACTTCGTCGACGATGCCAAAGGCGAGCCTGCGCTGCACGCGGTCGCCCGTCGCGTAAACCATGTTGTCGCGCAGGTAGTCGAAACCGAATTCGTTGTTCGTGCCGTAAGTGATGTCCGCGGCGTAGGCCGCCTGCTTCTGGTCGTGCGGCATCTGCGACAAGTTGACGCCGACGGTCTGGCCGAGGAAGCGGTGCAAACGCCCCATCCATTCCGCGTCGCGGTTGGCCAGGTAGTCATTGACGGTGACGATATGCACGCCGTTGCCCGTCAGCGCGTTGAGGTAGGCCGGCAAGGTGGCGACCAGCGTCTTGCCCTCGCCGGTGCGCATTTCGGCGATCTTGCCATCGTGCAGCACCATGCCGCCGATCAACTGGACGTCGAAATGACGCATGCCGAGCACGCGCTTGCCCGCCTCGCGCACCACCGCGAACGCCTCGGGAAGCAGCGCGTCGAGCGCCTCCCCGTTGGCCAGCCGCGTCTTGAACTCGGCCGTCCTGCCGCGCAGGCCGTCGTCGGAAAGCGCGCTGACGCCCGGCTCCAGCGCATTGATCCTGCGCATCACCGCCGAATACTGCTTGATCAGCCGATCGTTGCGGCTGCCGAAAATCTTCTTGAGTAAACCGGAAATCATTCTGGAATGGGCGAGGAGCATGGAAGGAA